>JAFGQD010000025.1 GCA_016935875.1 Deltaproteobacteria bacterium | reverse complement strand
CATCATCATGCCGCCATCACCACATATACCGATCACCTTCTTGCCGGGTAAAACAATCTGGGCGCCGAGAGCCGCAGGTACTCCCCAGCCGACCCCGCCGACTCCGCCCGGGGCAAAAAGCTGCCCGGCCGTTGTGGTCTGGAAATGTTTGGCAAACCACTGGCGGTTGTTTCCGGCGTCCAGACAAATAATCGTGTCCTTATCTACGACCTGGTTGACTTCATGGACGATTCTCTCAGGCGCGATGGGACTTTCATCCGAGGTGAATTCATCACAGTGGAAAAAGCCCAGTTCGTCTTTCAGTTTTTTTAAGTTCGCAACGCGGCCGCTCGCATCGATTGTGGGGGATTTCCGTTTGATGGCTTCGATCACCATAGTTAATCCCCGCCTGGCCTCGGATGTCACCCCGAGGGTTACCGGGAAGGTCCATCCGGCATTAAGCGACTCGATATCGATCTGGATGATTTTTTGTCGTTCGGGATTGATAAAATCGGGGCTGAGTATCTTGGTGTTTTCCGGTGCCAGGCAGGTTCCCACCGCCAGGATCACATCCGCGTCGGTGATCTTGTGATTGGCAACCCGTTGCCCGATGCCGCCCATGGTCCCCAGGGCAAGTTCGTGTGTTTCAGTAATCGCACTCTTGCCCATGTAACTGGTAGCAACCGGCATACCGACCAGCTCGGCCAGTTCCTGCAGTTCGGCATGGGCCCCGGCGCTGTGAATGCCCCGACCGGCTATCATCACCGGTCTTTCGGCCCGGATCAGGAGATCGGCAATCTTTTCGGCGTCGGCCTCGCACATGCAGGGTGGTGAAATATTGATGTGGCCGTGGATCGGATACAACCGGGGATTGGATGTTTCAGGGTCGACCTGGCCTGAAAACGCGTTCATCCGGCCGATCACACAGGCCGGTCCCGGCCTGCCGGTCGTGGCGTGCTTGATGCCCAGACGGATGCCGTGCACCAGTTCATCGGCATTTGTCGCATAGGTCGTATATTTCGACATAGAGCGCATGATGCCCACCAGATCGAACGCACCGTATTCGCCCGCTCCGTTCTGCCAGGGTCCGTGCTGGGAAAGTCCGTTGTAATCGCTGGCGTCGGCAATAATCAGCATCGGGGAGCCGGCCATATAGGCCTCCAGGATACCGAAAGCCGCGTTGGATGCCATCCACGCACCCTGGGCAATGACGACCCCGGGCCTGCCGGTCAGCCTTCCGTACATATCGGCCATACAGGCCGCAGCCCCTTCCTGGCGCGCCAGGACACTGCGAATTTCATCTTTGTGTTGATACAGAGCATCATAGAGAAGCAGGGCAGCTCCGCCCGGAATGCCGAAGACATGGTCGATGCCCGCTTCAATCAGGTTTTCTACGACGACATTGATCGCTGGTCGTGACATGTGGCCCCCTTTATGATTAGTGCGTCTTCCGTACCTTCAGTAACAAAGGATTGCTGTTACTTTTCGGTCATTTTTTCTTTGGTCAGCCTGAAACATTCGCCGACTACCTCGAGGGTGCGCTCGATATCGTCTTGGCTGTGGGCATTACAGACAAACCAGTTGTGGTGTGGGTGCAGAAAGATGCCGCGCCTGGCCGCCTCGCCGCAGAAGAACCTGTTGATCGAAAAATCATCATCACCCGCAAAGTGCATGAAAGGCATGACCGGGTGTCCGGTATAGTGGATCTCCAGACCCATCTCTTTAGCGTGAGCCTCGATCCCCTCTTTCAGATTGAGGCCTTTTTGATAGAGGTTGTCGATGATGTTGTCGCGGTTAATGATATTAATGGTTTCCATCGCTGCCGCCATCGGAACGGCCGCGAAGAAGTGGGTGCCGGTGAAATAGACTGCTTCAGCCGCCGGTTTGAAATCGGTTTTTCCCATTATGGCCGCGATCGGATAGCCGTTGGCCATGGCTTTGCCGAAGCAGGTGATGTCGGGGTTCGCGCCATAGTAACAGTGCGAACCGGCGGCATGAAGTCTGAAGCCGCACCGTATGTCGTCCATGATAAAGACAATCCCTTCCTGCTTGCAGATCGCCTCCAGTTCCGGATAGAAACTCTCAGTGGGCAACACTTGGTCTGCCATGGCCGCGTGATGGTGCGGGGTGACCATGATTCCGGCGATATCCCCTTTAAATTCATCCACCAGTGCCTTGATCTGGTCAATTCGGTTGAATTCAAATGAATGCACATGCGCGCTGTATTCTTCGGGTACGCCGTTGTGGCTGTGGGAACACCAGAAGTGCGAACCGTTGTAGGCGTCCTTGATGGTAATTATCTTCCTGCGACCGGTATGCTGACGGGCAATGGTGGTGGCGTACGTGGTTACATCCGAGCCGTTTTTGGCGTAGGCTACCCAGTCCATGCCCTCGATCTGCTCCACCATGACGAAAGCCAGTTCGTTCCAGCGGTCGGTAGGCAGGGTAAATGAGTTGCCGCGTTTCATCTGGGCCAGTGCGGCATCATCCACTTCGGGGTCGCACATGCCCAGGAGATTGGTCCCGAATGAGCACATATAATCGATGTATTCATTCCCGTCCACATCCCACACATGTGAGCCCTTGCCGCGGGTAAAGAAGCAGGGATACGAGCCATAGGTCAGGAAAAAGGGGCTGCGCGGTCCATAAATTCCGTTGGGGATAAGTTTCTGAGCTTCTGCAAAGAGTTGATACGATTTGTCAAACGAATATGTCTTCATGTTTTCCCTCCGTATTCTTTCTATAAATAGTATGTAAAGGCTGTTATTTTACATACGCTGTCATCGTAACAAATACGGAATTTCCACCCACAGGGCATCATGGGGGCACTCTACCTCGCAGGGCAGACAGAACAAGCACGTGCGATACTTTCCGATCGGCATACACGTATCTCTCGTTCGTAACGCAGTAACTAAGATGGTATTCATACGGTTGATGCCGTTACGTGAAAGAGCGCCTTTTGATCCGAAACAGCGCAGTTTCAACGGGCATCTGGAGAATCTATGCAATTTCCTCCTGGGCCACGAACACCCTCAAGAGGTTTAGTCAGATAAGGACTTCGTTTTTCGTGAAAAGAGTATAAAAAAAACAGCCTTGTGAGTCAATGGAATAATGGACACACCATTGCGGTGGCGATCAAGGAATGTATGATCGGGAGATACTTCCAGATGAAAACGATGCGATCACTTTGTATGGGTTTTGTTGCGGGTTTGCTCCCTAGAGGGAGGTGCTTATGCCATGAGATTAACGGTGGGCGTCTCGTATCGAAACCTTTGACAGTCCCAATCAGATGAGTTCACGAACCGGCACACCTTCACCGGACAGGTAGGCCTTTATCTGACCGACCGTGTAGTGTTCGTAGTGGACCATGGATGCTATGAGTGCGGCATCGGCACCGGCCTCGACAAAGACATCCCGCAGGTGCTCAGGAATTCCCGCCCCTCCCGAGGCTATGACCGGTATGGAAACGGCATCGGATATGAGGGACGTTAACGCAATCTCATATCCCTTATTGGTACCGTCGGCGTCGATCGAATTGAGACAGATCTCTCCTGCCCCCAGGCTTTCCGCCTCCTTTGCCCACCACAGGGCATCAATTTCCATCGGTGTTCTTCCGCCGTTTATCCAGATTTCATAGCCGGAGGGAATTTGTTCTGTTTTTTCGACACGTTTCGCGTCCATTCCTAGGACGATGCACTGATTTCCGAAAATCTTCGCCCCCGCGGAGATCAGGCCGGGATTCAAGACCGCCGCCGTATTGACACTGATTTTCTCCGCCCCCGCATTGAGTACCCGGTACATATCACTCACGTCACGGATGCCTCCCCCCACGGAAAAGGGTATGAATATGTTCTGTGCCACCCTGTTCACCACATCTATGAGGATTCCCCGGTCATCGGACGAAGCCGTGATATCATAAAAGACAAGCTCGTCAACTCCCTGTTCATAGTACTGCCTTGCCATATCCACGGGGTCGCCGATATCGACATTCCCCTTGAACTGTATGCCCTTTGTGGTCTTGCCGTCTCTCACATCGAGACAGATGATTATTCGTTTGCTCAGCATTAACGCACCGTACCGTCCCATGTACTGAAATTTTTCAGGATTGACAGACCGAAGCCGCCGCTCTTTTCGAGATGAAACTGGGTAGCCACCACGTTATCCCTCCCTATGATCGAAGCAAAGGTTATCCCGTATTCCGTCGTTGCAATGATATGCTCTTCCCTTTCCGGTTCCGGGTAATAGGAATGAACGAAGTAAAACTGAGCCCTCGCATCAATACCGTCAAGCAGGGGGTGGTTCCGGTTCTTTATGACGGTATTCCATCCCATATGAGGGATCTTCAGCGTCGGATCGGAAAAACGCTTCACCTTTCCCGGTATAAGATTCAGACAGTGTGTATCGTCCTCCTCGCTTTGCCCGAGAATAATCTGAGCGCCGAGGCAGATTCCGAGAAAGGGGATGCCGCTATCCACCACCTCGCGAATCACCACATCCAGACCCCGCGATTTGATGACCTCCATGGCCTGTCCGGCGGCACCGACGCCGGGAAAGATGACCCTGTCCGAGGAGAGGATCTCCAGCGGTTTGTCGGTAATCCTGCAGGGCATTCCGAGGTGCAACAATGCCCGTTTCACCGACCTGAGATTGCCCGCCCCGTAATCTATGATTGAAACCATTCCCTTCATCGTGCATCACCATTCAGGGATTTCATGAGTCTCGCAACAATGACGTCAACGCCCTCGCCGAGAAGAGCTTCTATCGGGATTTCATCCAGATATCGGTCATCCCAAGGGACGTCATATTCATTGATAAGGTTCCTGATCTTGTTACATTTATTCCCCAGAACCTCTTTCTTGTCCACGGCGGTGAGATCGCCCTTGAACTCCACATGGAGGAGCATAATATGACGTATCCGGTGATCCTTGCCCAGGAGAGGAATAATCACGATAGGGGACTTGTCCGTCTTTCCGAGACCGGCATAGACCTCTCCGAGATTGATGATATTTCGTTTTGTTCCCGTGAGCGGTCCCGGTTTTCCCTCAATCCTTGATTTCATCCCGAGGGAGACGCCCCCTCTTGTATTGATAGATATGGTGGTGAATTCCGTTGGTTTCCCGTCATAATTGAGATCGCTGATGTCGTAGAGGGTGTAGCCTCTTATATCCGAGAGGGCCTTCTGCAGTCTCCTGACGGTCACACCGTCGTAGCTGGTAAGATTTTCAAGCGAGAAATCAAGCCCTTTCAGGAAGTCAAAGAGGATGCCTCGCTGCATCTCGCCTTTTCTGCTCGTTCCTACCGTCACGGTCTTTGCCTGATGTCTGATCGCATCGATGGGACGTGCGAGTTCGTCTATCGCCCTCCCCAGACATATATCCAGCATGTCGAACGGTGATGATGAGGGCCTTTTTTCTTCGTATTCCAGCCAGAAATCCTCGAGGGGAAGTTTCCCCACGGCATACTTTAAAAGGAGCGTAATATCCGATGCAACCTCAACGTTCAGGGATGAGAAAAATCCCTTGTTTCTTCTGCCGTGAAACTCGGAAGAAAATTCATCAATGATTCTGTGAAGCTCGGTATCCGCTACCGCTTCAAAGAGTGACTCCGTATCTCTTTTCATTGTGCTGATACTGAGGGACAATCTGCTTCTGAATTTCCGGAAGACCTCTCCGTCTTCGTTAATGCTGCACGCCGCATAGTATCCCCCGAGATGGCCGGCAAGGGTATTGAGGATCAGCGATATGGGAAACGATGACCGGGGTACGAAGATCACGGAGTCGGCGATACCGTTGAACCGTGTTTCCCCCTCATCGGCTATGACAATGGTAGCGGCGGAGTGGGCCTTGAAAATTGCCACGTCTTTGGCGATGTCGTCGACCACGGGTTCAGGGTTCCCCGCCGTACAGACAATAATGAGGGGTTCCGAAGAAAGGTCAATGTGCTTTTTGTCTTCAACAATATCGGATGAGATGGTTTTGTAACAGAGCTCGCTCAGTTTTATCCGTATCTCATCGGCGGCAACCTTGTTGGGACCGCTTCCGACAACCGCCCAGTACCTTTTTTTCTTCACAATATTCCAGACGGATTCTTTGATATTCTCGCTCTCCGATAGAACGGTGTCCATCTTATCGGGAGCGGTCTCCAGGTTCGTCAGCGCCACGGCTATATGGTCGTCCGACATGGAGCCCAGTATCTGCGCGAAATCGAGGGCCAGGATAAAGCCTGCCACGATCTGGGAATAAAAGGCCTTTGTCGATGCCACCGACATCTCTATATCCCTGCCGTCACTGGTATAGAAGACCCCATCCGTCACATGGGTAATATCCGACTGCCTTCGATTAACGATAGCAATGAGATGGGCGCCCCGTTCCTTTGCCATGGCAACGGCACGGTTTGTGTCCGTCGTCGTGCCCGACTGCGTCACGGCAATTATGAGCGTATTTTCAAGATTTTCTTCAAGGGAAAAGCCGCTCAACTCGGAAGATGTCTTCGCCTCGATGACTATTCGGGTTTTCCTCAGATATTGCGAGAGGGCAGCGGCTATGGCGGCACCGGCCACGGCGGCCGTACCCTGACCCACCACATAGATGTTTTTTAAAAGACCCTCTTCCAGGGCGTCCCGTAACCTCGGCGAAATGACATCATCTCCGAGATTGAAGGTCACCTCCGGTATTCCTCTTCCATCCGAAGAGATCTTATACTTGCCTCTCAGTGTCTTTCTTGCCGAGAGCGGTGCCTCACGAATCTCCTTCAAAAGGAAATGGGGATAATCCTTCCGGTCGATATCACGGGTGGTAATCTCCGCTTTTTTGATCCGTTCCGGTGATATCAGAATGGGTTCTCCATCGTAACAGAAGGCGCTTATACCCCCTGTATCGTCCTGTCTGTCCCTGCTCAGAACAAAAATCTGCCCCCGTGTTCGAGAATCCCCTTCGACCCGCTCAGACTCACCGTCCATCTTTATGAAATAGGGAGTAAGCTCCACGAGACCGTACAGTTCCGATGAAAACATATACTGATTGTCACAGAGTCCGATATAGAGAGACTGACCGCTTCCCCTGAGGGCAAGAAAGACCTTGTCCGGTTCGAGATTACTCTCCACGGCAATGGCATGAGAACCTTCAAAATCATTGAGAGCCAGGCGAAATGCCTCGGCCAGTTCGTACCCTTCACAGAGATATCTTTCGATCTGAAGGGGGATTATTTTCGTATCTGTCGTCACCCGCTTATCTATGACATCAGATTCCCCGTTTTCCATGGCAGACCGGAGTTCGCTGTAGTTGTCTACATCTCCGTTGAGCGCCACATCAATGGTCCACGCCCCGCGCCCGTAGGCGGGGTATTCCTTGTACGAGGGAGAAAGAGGGTATTCATCGTCCGGACCCATCGTAAAATTATTGACGGGATGACAGTTCTCCTCGGTAATAGACCCTACCGAGGCCCATCTCGTATGACCAAGATACATCTCCGACTCTATCGCCTCTCCTGTAAATATCTGGAGCAGTCGATCCGACCGTATCCTCTCTCTTAAATATTTTCCGTTCTCGCCCAGTGCACCCGTGACGGAAGCTCTTTTGTAGGTGAAGGAGATGGCGAGAGGACCTTTTTCACCGGTGGTGGGAGAGACATGGATGGAACCGTCCATCAGATCCCCCGGACTCAACCTTCTTGCCCACTCATCACCGAGTCCCTGCTTTGTAATGTCTCGTGCCGCCCTGTCCAGGGCATTCTCCTCCTTAAGGGAAAAGGTTATCTGTATGCCCGCCGAGTCCCTCCCCCGTACCTCCAGTCGGTCGAGAGATTTTAAGAGGAGATTGATGTTTCTGTATTTACCGAAGGCCTCTCTCGATATCGTTCCTTTCCCGGAGTTTCCCGACAGAGAGAGAATCATTTCGATATTCGGGAAAATGTCCCTCTCGAGGGCCCATACATGATCTCTGAAGCGGATGAGGGCATTGTTTATATGTTCCATATCGCCGGTGGAGAAATTATAGGCCTCCCGCTCCACCAGTTTTTCCTCTTCATCGAGAAATGATTTCATTTGGCGAAAAAGCCCCTCGAGTTTCTCTGATCTTTCGGGCTCAAAGAAGATATCTTCCAGATATGAATCCTGCTTGAGCTTGAGGATATTTCTTTCCACAAGCCCGAGCACTTTCTCACCGCCAAAGTAATTCTCCCAGGTGGTTTTCCGGTCGATCAATTTTCTAAGACTTTTTTCTTTGATTTTTTTTTCGAAAAGGAGGGACAGACCCTCTATGATATCACTTTTTTTGCCTTCCCCTTCCTTCCGTATGGTCATGATCCCCGCGAGACCACAAAAGAGGGTATCGGCAACGAGAGGAAAAATGACGGCCGTGCGGGGAGGTACACGGCAGGGATCCCTACCGATTGCGATCTTCCACCGGCCCATCTGACTGAAGATGTCGAACAAAACATTCCTTATTCTTCTGATCATGTATGAATCTGACCTCTTGGTGTCAAAGGATTTTTCCCGATCCGTCTCGCTTACGTCCGTTTTGGCTCTGCATATTTTATGGAAGCCTCGATGAATTTGCAGAACAGGGGATGAGGTTTTGTAGGCTTCGATTTGAATTCCGGATGAAACTGGCAGCCCAAAAACCAGGGATGATCCCCGAGCTCCACGATCTCAACAAGTTGACCATCGGGGGACATACCGCTAATAATGAGCCCCTTATTGGTGAGGATATCCTTATATTCATTATTGAATTCATAGCGGTGCCTGTGACGTTCGCTGATTTTTCTTGTCCTATACCCTTCAAAGGCACGGGAATCGTTCTCCAACAGACAGTCATAGGCACCGAGCCTCATGGTTCCACCCAAATCGATCACGTCCCTCTGCTCCGGAAGAAGGTCAATCACCGGGTACGGTGTTTCCTCATCAAATTCGGCACTGTTTGCCTTCTTGAGAGCGCACAGATTCCTCGCGCATTCCACGACGGCCATCTGCATACCGAGACAGATGCCGAAGAAGGGCATCTTATTTTCACGGGCATAGGTAATGGACTGAATCATGCCTTCGATTCCCCGCTTCCCGAATCCCCCCGGAACAAGAATTCCTCCCACATCTTTAAACTGATCGGTGATCCCTTCCCTCTCTATCTTCTCGGAGTCGATAAAATCGAGATGAACCTTACAGTCATTACAGATACCACCATGAATAAGGGCCTCATTGAGACTCTTATAGGAATCGGTCCAATCCACGTATTTGCCCACGATGGCTATGGTAACCTCATTGGAGGGATGTTTAATCCTTTCTATCAGTTTTTCCCATGCCCCCAGGCGCGGCTGACCGGTCCAGATATTCAGAAGGTTGACAATCTTCTGATCCACCCCCTCTTTATGATAGATGAGGGGAACCTCGTAGATGCTTTCCACATCCTTGGCGGTGAAAACCGCTTCCACTTCGACATTACAGAAAAGGGATATCTTTTCCCTGATCTCTTGTGAAAGGAACTCTTCCGTACGGCAGAGCAGTATGTCGGGCTGAATACCTATTTCCCTCAGGGCCTTGACGCTGTGCTGTGTCGGCTTTGTCTTGACCTCTCCCGCCGTTTTTATATAGGGCACCCAGGTGAGATGAATAAATATGCCGTTCTGCTTGCCGATTTCATTTCTGAACTGCCGTATTGCCTCGAGAAAGGGGAGACTCTCGATGTCGCCCACCGTGCCGCCTATCTCCACGATCGCCACATCGAATCCCTGAGCCGCCCCCCTGATATAGTCCTTGATCTCATTTGTGATATGGGGGATTACCTGTACGGTACCTCCCAGATACTCTCCCCTCCGTTCTTTCGATATGACGGAAAAATAGACTTGCCCCGTGGTCAGATTATTTCCCTTCCCCATGGGCGTCTGGATAAAACGCTCATAATGGCCCAGATCGAGATCCGTCTCCGCACCATCGTCGGTGACGTACACTTCTCCGTGTTGAAAGGGGTTCATTGTGCCGGGATCGACATTAATATAGGGATCCAACTTCTGATTCGTTACCCTCAGACCGCGACATTCAAGTAGTGCCCCGATTGAAGCACCTGCGAGCCCTTTCCCGAGGGAAGAAAGGACGCCGCCCGTTACAAAGATAAATTTTGTACTCATGGCGCACACCTACCTTCGACTTTTTATATGAGTCATATGAAACAACAACACCGTATCGGTTTCACCTGAAAGGGAGATCATTCATTAAAGGCCTTTTCCCTGATATCATGGAAAAACTCGGCCTGAATCGCCCCGCGCGGGCATACATTAGCACAGGTATAGCATAAAGTACATTTGAGCGGATCGATTGTAAAGATCTCTCCGTTACGGGTAATTGCCTCTTGAGGACAGTTCTCTATACATTTATCGCAAAAGATGCAAGTGCCGCAGCTCATACATCTGTCGATCTCACCCTCCTCATCGCCGAAATAGAGCGTATTCATTTGTCTTTTCGGTACGAGATTTTTTTCGGGATAGATGAATGTGGTCCCCGTGAGGATCGTATTGATTTCAAGCGCGGCAAGCCTTCCCGATCCCACGGCGTCGGTAATAAGACCCGGTCTGCGTATGTCACCGCACCCGCAAATCTTCAGATCGCTGCTCCTGAAGGATTTTTCCGCCGTCATAATATATCCCTTTTCGTCGATCAGGACGGATTCGGGAAGAAACGAGGTGTCCGGGATCTCTCCTATGCTGAAAAGCGCCACATCTGCCTTCATCTCCGTTCCGTCTCTGAAGAAGATCTTCTCGTCATCCAGTTTTTCTATAAATTTAGGCCAGAGAATATCCGTTCCCAATGTCACGGCCGCTTCAAGTTCATGTCCGAAGGCAAAGGGTTTCTGGACATCCAGGGCGGTCACCTTCTTTGCGCCCATTCTCCATGACTCACAGGCGATATCCATGCCCACGTTACCGGCGCCGATAATCACGACATCTTTTTCCGAGAGGTCCATATCCCGTCCCTCGTTGATGTCCATAAGAAACTGCAGACCTGACCGGATTCTCTCCCCGCCCGGATATTCGATTCTTTTACCTGTATGGGCTCCGGTGGCAACAAGAACGACATCGGATTGCGCATAGATCTTCTCAAACATCTTCCGATCGACCCTCCTGCCCATATTGAATTCAATCGGAAGCGAGGTAATCCTCTCTATATCCATGTCGAGGACCTTGTCTGAAAGTCTTTCGCGAGGGATGGCCTTCCTCACCTTACCGCCAAGATCATTCAATGCATCGTAGGCCCTGATTCTATATCCCCGTCTCGCAAGGTGCCAGGCGGCCGAAAGGCCCGAGGGCCCTGCCCCGATAATGGAAATGACCTGTTCCTTCTCCTCTTCCAGGATATCAGGATTGAAATCGGGATAGTACTCCTTTGCCATCTCCTGCAGATGGAGCGGTTCGTCAATCATCCCCCGGTTGCATGCATCCATACACAGTGTCGGACAGGCAGTCCCGCAGACAGACATCCGAAAAGGGGTATATTCATCCATTAACCGCTGTGCTTCGACAACCTTTCCATCTTTGATAAGGTTTAAAAAAACCGGCGTGGGAATCCCGGTGGGGCATGCATATGTGCAGGGAGGGGTAAGATTCAGGTGCATGGGCATATCGGTTTTGATATTCATCCCCGGAGTATAGAGATTGGCGAAGGGCCGGTGTCCTTTTTTCGTGATCTTCACAAAATCGCCCGGTGCTATGCCTCTCATATCGGTATCGAAATACATCGAATATTCGGCAAAGACCTCATATAAGAATTTTTCGTCGGACTCATCGAGTTGGGCGAAAATGGCTCCAGTCCCCAGTTGGTATTCCTTGACCTCGCCCCTCACGAAGATGGCGCCTCCGTGAATGCCTGTCCCCACGCTGTCTCCAACAGGCGATATCTTCCTGTTTTTCAGGTTGAGCACCACAACCCTGCCGCCCGCCATATACTCGCCGCAGTAATCCTTGGCCGTTCCGCCTATGATGAGCCAGGGCACGGAATCGAGGTATTCTTTCATGTGTATCCCGGCGCGGTACTCCACATCGCCCTTGATGAACAATTCCCCCCCTCGCATCGAGTGACCCGGAATTTCACCCGCCTTGCCGTGGACGATGATTCGCCCCTTGTTCATGGTGTTGCCCACACCATCCTGGGCATTGCCATAAACGACGATCTCGGGTCCGTTCATAAAGGCGCCCAGATCTTGTCCCGGTGTGCCGTGGATATCAAAGTGCGCAGTACTCTCTAGACCGCCCCCAATGTAGCGCTGTCCCAGAACATCGTTGAGGATGATCTCTTTTTCTCCCCGTGCCAGCGATTTTCTTATCTGCCTGTTGAGGGCCTTGTAGTAAAGCCCCTTTGTCTCTATCGTCAACATATCAAGCTCCGGCGTGTTTTATTCCAAGAATGCTCAATTCTTGTTCATTGAGACCCACACCGCGCAATCTGTCCCTGTTTCCCCGCAAGGCCTCGATAGCGCTTATTCCCATAGATCCCATGAGCTCTTTTATCTCTTCCCCCCAGGCATGAAGAAGATTGGAAAGGGCCTGGGTTGCTTCATCCACATCAATTCTCTCCGCCAGACCGGGTCTGTTCGTGGTAATACCGTAGGGACAGCGGCCCGTAAAACAGCGTTGGCAGACATTGCACCCGAGAGAGATGAGCACCGGTGTTCCCAGATAGACCGCATCAGCGCCAAGACATATGGCCTTCAACACATCGGAAGAGGTCTGTATGCCACCCGATGCTACTAGGCTGACCGTGTTTCTGATACCCTCTTCCGTAAGTCTCCTGTCAGCGGCGGATATGGCAAGTTCTATGGGGATACCCGTATTCTGGCGAATCTGAAGCGGTGTGGCTCCGGTGCCTCCGCGAAACCCGTCAATGGCAATGATGTCGGCACCGGCCCGAGCGATACCACTGACAATGGGGGCAACATTATTAACAGCTGAAATCTTTACCGATACGGGGAGCTTGTAATCGGTCGCCTCTTTTATCGCATAGATGAGCTGCCTCAGATCCTCTATGGAATAGATATCGTGGTGAGGCGCTGGCGAAAGGGCGTCTGACCCCTCGGGAATCATTCTCGTTTTCGAAATGGCTTCGGAGACCTTTTCGCCCGGTAGATGACCTCCGATTCCCGGTTTTGCACCTTGTCCTATCTTTATTTCTACCGCCGCAGCCGATTTCATGTAATCCTCGCTGACCCCGAATCTTCCCGAGGCAACCTGGACGATCGTATTGCCGCCGTAATTTCTCAACCTCTCATGAAACCCGCCTTCTCCCGTATTCCAGTAGGTGCCCATCTTCCGCGTGGCCCGTGCCGCTGCTTCCTGGACCCTGAGATTCAAGGCGCCGAAGCTCATGGCCCCGAACATGATCGGTACGTCCAGCTTGAGCTGCGAACCGACCTCGCCACCGTACCGTTCCGCTTTTCGACCCAGATAGCGCCTGATCTCCATCGGCTCACGGAGGGGATCAATGGAGGGATTGGTAACCTGGCAGGCATCGAACATCATGTGATCAAAATATCGCTTCTGGGGACCCGTTGCGCCCGTACCCACCAGCAACACTCCTCCTTTGGAACCAGCCTGACGCCAGATATTGCTTACCGGTTCCGTTTTCCAGTACCCGTGGGAGGTATGCATCGGTTGAGATAGAATATGAATGGCACTGGGGGGACACATCTTGACGCAACGCTGGCATGAATTGCACGCACGCATGTTCGCCCAGGGGCGATACAGAATATCACCGTTTTTCCCCTTGAGCGGTTTGAGTGAAATTTCCCCGAACGAACATTCCTTCACACATATGGTGCAGCCGTTCTTATAGTCACACCTTTCGAGGTCGAACTCGGGATGGAAGGGGGGTCGTACTTTCCAATTGTTTTTCATGCTCATCTTTTCACTCACAGTCAGAATTCCTCGAGGAAATCTATAATCACCGGTTCACCGCCCTTGGGCGACCAGATACGCTCCACATTCGGCGAAAGGAGCCTGATGCTGCACTCTTCGGAGGATGCATAGTAGGTGTCACCATCTTGTGCACAGACCACGGGGCGGAGTTTGTTCCTGTCATTGAGAACAATGGCACCATTCTTGTGGGTTAAGACGATTCCGAAAGGCCCATTTACTATGGCAGGTCCGTAAATCTGTCTGAGATACCGCTTCTTCCCGTCATTTGTGCGGTCAATTGTCTCCCACAGTGAAGGGGCCATTACAAAGCAGGCATCTTCTTTTGTCAGATTATCCTTCCGTGTCAGCTTATCATATATATAGGATATGACCTCCGTATCGGTCTCGAGCATGCAGTAATACCCGAACATCTCGAGCCATCGGACGTTCGTCCCGTAACTGGTAATCTCACCATTATGGACCACCGCCTTGTCGAGAAGGGTGAAAGGATGTGCTCCTCCCCACCAGCCCGGGGTATTAGTGGGAAAGCGATTGTGGGCGGTCCATGTGTATCCCGTATAATTCTCTATCCTGAAATAATCGGCTACATCCTCGGGATAGCCTACTCCCTTGAATACACCCATATTTTTTCCAGAAGACAGTACGAAGGCCCCCTCCGTCTTGTTGATGGCCATCACCACCTCAACGATATAGTCCTCTTCCGTCTGTTCCGGGCCGATAAACTCTTCAATAGGTTTCAGAAAATACCGTTTAAAATAGGGCCCTTTGCTTATGCGATCATTCGGATATACCGGTATCTGCTCCGACTGATAGATATACGTCTTGGTTTCCAGGTAATCTTCGACGATGGAGATAACAGGACTGTTGCGCCCCCCTTCATACATGAGATGGAAGGCATATTTGTCTCTGTTTTCGGGATACAAACCATAGACGGCAAAGCCGCCACCGAGACCGTTTCCCCGCTCACGCTGAATCCTGATAGCTTCTCTTATATGACTTCCGTCGATTAATGTTCCGTCAGTATTTATTATTCCGACGATTCCACACATACTGTCCCTCCACCAATTTATCCCTTCCGACCATGCTCGTCATGTCCTGCCCAGGCACTTTTTCTGATATCGGAAAGCCACATAAAGTTCGAATAGAGTGTCTTGGCACGGGTTATCAAATCAGTCTCGATCTCTTCATAACCTTGTAATATTGTGCCGAGTTCGGGACTCCCCTCGAACCATTGACACAGCATTTCCCTCGTTACTTCAACATGGAATTGAAGGGCGAAGGCATTGCGATATCGAAAGGCCTGATTTTCGCAGTCCCACCCCGTCGCGAGGAATGTAGACCCCTGAGGAATATCAAAGGTGTCTTCATGCCACTGAAAGACACGCATCACATCCGAGATTCCCTGAAAGAGCATGTCTTTCTTCCCATCCTCGGTAATAAAGACGTCTTTCCAGCCCAGCTCTTGTTTGTTCGCCTTTCCAACCCACGCATCACATGCCCGCGCGATCAGCTGTGCTCCGAGACATATCCCGAGGAGGGGAACATCACCCTCGATTGCTTTTCGTAAAAACCCGATCTCCTCGCTCAAAAAGGGATATCTGTCCTCATCATGGACACTCATGGGTCCGCCCATGGTAATAATGGCGTCATACTCCAAGGGGTCTTTCGGAAGGACTTCTCCTTGAGAGAAATTCACCCTCTCTACATTGATATTCTGAGATATAAGAAAATCTCCCAGGGTACCAGGCCCCTCAGAGTTGATATGGGTGATAATGAGTGTCTTTTTCACCACAATCAAAGGATAGGCAAATACTTGCCCAACTCGTAATTGCTCACGTGCATGCGGTATTGATCCCACTCAAGCTTCTTATTTTCAATAAATTTGTTGAAGATGTGATCTCCCAGGGCCTCTCTCACCACTTCACTTCTCTCCGTCCAATGTATCGCCTGTCCAAGACTTCCCGGCAGGGATTCGATACCTCGTGCCTCACGCTCTTTTGCAGACATCTCAAAAATGTCCTCTTCAATTGGGTCGGGCAGTTCATATCCTTCCACAATACCCTTCAGTCCCGCCGCGAGCATGACGGAAAAGGCAAGATATGGATTGCAGGCGGGATCGGGACAACGGAATTCCATTCTTGTTGCCAGTGATTTGCCCGGTTTGTACATGGGAACACGGATCAGAGCCGAACGGTTTCTTCTCGCCCACGAGATATACACGGGTGCCTCATAGCCGGGGACGAGCCGTTTATAGGAATTAACCCACTGAGCAACTATGGCACTTAACTCACGGGAATGTCTTAAAAGACCTGCGATGTATTTCTTTCCGATATCGGAGAGAAAAAATTTGTCGGACTCATCAAAGAAGGCATTTTCGCTCCCTTTAAAAAGCGACTGATGTACGTGCATTCCGCTGCCGTTTTGACCGAAGAGCGGCTTCGGCATAAAGGTGGCGTACACACCGTGTTTCATTGCGACTTCCTTGACAGTAAGGCGGTAGGTCATGGCCGCGTCGGCCATGGCAAGGGCTTCATTGTACTGCAGATCTATCTCGTGCTGACTCGGTGCCACTTCGTGGTGAGAATACTCGACCTTGATGCCCATGCGTTCTAAGGCCAGAATAGTGTCCTTTCTCAGATCGCTGGCAACGTCCAGTGGCGTCAGGTCAAAATACCCGCCATGATCAAGGGTCTGAGGGTTATTAGACGCATCTTTGAAATAAAAATACTCAAGCTCGGGCCCCACATTCAGGATATACCCCATATCGGCGGCCTTTTTCAGATTTCTCTTGAGAGCATAGCGGGGATCCCCCGCATAAGGACTTCCGTCAGGATTCAGAACATCACAGAACATTCTCGCCACATTCATACCATCGCTTTCACGCCATGGGATGATTACAAAAGTGCTCGGATCCGGTTTTGCCAGCATGTCACTTTCCTCGATCCTGGCGAATCCCTCGATTGAGGATCCGTCGAACCCCATACCTTCCTCAAAGGCACCTTCAAGTTCACGGGGCATGATTGTAAAGCTCTTTAGAAAACCGAGCACATCAGTAAACCACAGGCGGATAAACTTGACATTGTTCTCTCTCACCTGTTTCAAAACATATTCTTTGTCTTGTTTTGCCATCGTGCCTTCTCCTGTTTTTCTCTATATAAAAGCAACTTTGGTGCCAAAGGCAACAAGTAGGGATCTTGCTGGATATCTGACTGATATAATTAGTATTATTATGATATCTCAGGCTATAATTTTGAAGAGAATAACCTGGGCATACTACAATTATGTAGGATTATACTTCGGTAATGACTTTTATGTACGAAAGCGCTTAGAGTCTATATCGTATTTCTGGGCCCGCAATCCGATGATTCTTTCTGTGGTACCGAGAATTTTCGCAGCCCTTGACATGTTTCCCCTTGAGGTCTTCAGGGCATCCATTATGAGATCGCGCTCATATCGGTCAACCTCGCCCTGGAGCGTTCCATAGGGAATCGTTCCCGAATATGCAGAGGTCTGCAGCGTGGGGGGAAGATGATATCCATAGATCACGCCCTCATTGCTGAGAAGGACTGCCCGCTCAATACTGTTTTCCAATTCCCTGACATTACCCGGCCAGTGATAACTCATAAGCATATCTATGGCATGGGTACAGATTCGCTGAATCCTCTTATTATTTGCCCGGGCGTACCGTTCCACAAAGAAGTCGGTGAGAAGCAGAATGTCCGATTTCCGTTCTCTGAGAGGGGGCACATAGATGGGGAAAACATTGAGCCGATAGTAGAGATCCTGCCTGAAATTCCCCTTTTCCATCAATGTTTCCAGATTCCTGTTTGTCGCTGCAATCACTCGCACATCGATTTTCATCGTCTGGGTTCCGCCCACCCGCTCAAATTCGCGTTCCTGGAGGACCCTCAAAAGCCGTATCTGAACCATTGGGGGAAGATCTCCCACCTCGTCGAGAAATATGGTCCCCCCATGAGACAGTTCGAAGCGCCCCTTTCTCATGGAGGTGGCTCCCGTAAAAGCTCCCTTTTCATGACCGAAGAGTTCGCTTTCGAGGACCGTTTCGGGGAGTGCGGCACAGTTGACCTTGACAAGGGGTTTACTTGCCCTCAGACTGTTAAAATGAATAGCATTCGCAATAAGTTCCTTGCCCGTACCGCTCTCGCCTCTGATTAATGCGGTGGCGGTGCTCTTGGATACCTGGGCAATGAGCTGATATACCTCCCGTATTCCCTTGGAATTGCCTATGATATTCGAGGGTCGAAACTTTTCTTTCAATTCGCTCTGCAGGCGCAGGTTTTCCTGAATCAGCAGTTCACGTTCTTCCTGTGTCTCCTGGCGAAGCCGAACTGCCTGGGCTACCATGGATGCGATAATCGAAAGGAGTCGTACATCCTCTTTTAGGGATATGGTTTCGTCAAAGAGCCTGTCGGCGCTGAGGGCCCCGATGACCTCCGTCCCGATTTTTATGGGGACGCAGATGTAAGAAATATCCGTCTTGTGAAGATCTTTTCGTGAGCCCGTCCTGTCCAGAAAAAGAGGCTCATCGGAGATGTGGGGAACGATTGCCGGTTGCCCGGTCTCCACTACCTTGCCGGTAACTCCTTCGCCTATCTGATAGCGTCCCTTCTTTTTCTGTATCTCGGATAATCCATGGGCTATCTCTATATACATCTCGCCACTGTTTCTATTGAGGAGTGTCAGTGTGCCCCGTGTCATACCCATTTTCTCCGCCAATGCATTTAATACGGGTCCTGTCACTTCTCGAATTTCCAGGCTCCGACCAAGGGCCTGGCTTACTTCGTAGAGCAGGGAAAGTTCACTCATTTCCCTGCTCTTCCGGGTTGCTGTATTCTTTTTCGTTTGCTCCATCCTTGTTCCCCTCGTATTTCCTGTACCTGCCTGCCTTTTAGCCGATTAACAGGGCTGCAGCAATCAAATGATAATCACCTTTGGTGTTCAATCACATTCTATAGTTGCCCTGATTCCGACTATCACTTTAACGGGACAATACTACATGATTGTTATTTTATCCAATGTTAATTACGCCAATGTAGCTTTATTTTTAAGGACCATAAAACAATAATTATAGATTTACACTTGAATATCAAATAGCTATGAATATTTTCATAAATAGGCACGGATATTGATAGGTACTGGGGCGTAGGAATTATCAAAAATTATTGGAGGTCTAACAATGAATACTGGTGATACCGCATGGGTAATGGCCTGTGCCGCTCTCGTTTTCATCATGACGCCGGGTGTTGCTCTTTTTTACGGAGGGTTGGCCCGAAGGAAGAATATGCTGTCTGTATTGATGCAGTGTTACTTCATTATGTGCCTCATGAGTCTGCAATGGGTCCTTTTCGGTTATTCTCTCGCCTTTGGACCGGATGTGCATGGAATTATCGGGAGTCTCGAGTGGGTGGGGCTGAGAGGGGTTGGATTCGAACCGAATGCCGGTTATGCAGGTACGATTCCGCATCTGGCATTTATGATATTCCAGGCCATGTTTGCCATTATCACACCGGCCCTGATCGTCGGCGCATTTGCGGAGAGAATCAAGTTTTCCGCCTTTGTAGTAATGATGCTTCTATGGACAACCTTTGTGTATGACCCGATCGCTCACTGGGTATGGGGAGGTGGATGGCTGAGTAATCTCGGGGCACTCGACTTCGCCGGGGGAATCGTCGTCCATGTCAGTTCCGGCGTCTCTGCACTCCTGATGGCAATTCTTATCGGGAAAAGGGTACGAACCAACAACCATGGTTTCGCACCTCACAATCTGACTTTGACGGTTCTTGGAGGCGCGCTTCTCTGGTTCGGGTGGTTCGGATTTAATGCGGGCAGTGCATTGGGGGCAGGGGGCCTCGCAGCGAACGCCTTTGTCACCACCAACACGGCAACAGCCGCGGCCGGCCTTACCTGGGCACTGATTGAATGGCAGCGGCTCGGAGCCCCTACGACGCTTGGTATTGTCACCGGCGCGCTCGCCGGTCTGGTTGCTATCACACCTGCCTGCGGATTTGTCAGCCCGCTCTCGTCAATCGTAATCGGAATAATAGCCGGCATGATCTGTTATATGGCGGTAACCGCAGTAAAATCAAAATTTGGATACGATGATGCATTTGACGTTTTTGGCGTCCATGGTGTGGGGGGAATGTGGGGCACTCTCGCTACAGGGCTCTTTGCTGAAAAGGTTATAAACGAAGCTGGAGCAAATGGCCTTCTTTTCGGTAATGTTAAACTTTTTTTCATTCAGGGATTTTACCTCGTTTCATGCATTGCTTATGCGCTCATCGTGACATGGATTCTCTATAAGGTTGTAGATGCCATCTTCGGTATGAGGGTCGATAGGGAAGATGAACTGGTAGGACTTGACCTGACCCAGCACCACGAGTCAGCATACACCATCTTAGAATAGGAGAAAAAACATGAAATATATCATTGCGATCATACAACCGCATAAGCTAGATGAGGTAAGAAAGGAACTTGAAAACGTTGAAGTCCCTTTGATTACCGTCTCTAATGTTCTGGGGAGAGGAAGGCAAAAGGGGTACACCGAAGTGTATCGGGGTATTCAGGAGATCGGTCTCCTCAAAAAAACAAAAATCGAGATTGCCGTAAACGAAGAGTTTGTTGAACCCGCCATTGGTGCCATTGAAAAAGGTGCACACACCGGCAAACCGGGCGATGGAAAGATTTTTGTCCTTGATCTTCACGAGGTGGTCAGAATCGGAACCGGCGAGCGGGGCGGCCCGGCAATCGGATAGAGAAGGAATTAAAGAAATCTGAAGTTCACCGATATCCCTGGATTATGACAATATGTGACATGATCCAGGGTGTCGGGTTCGATAGTTCTCGTATAAGTATACTGAGCATAAGCTGTAACGTTTCGGATCTCCACAGCCATACGCCGTATTGAGGGGACTCCCGTAATGCGGCACGAAAGACAGATCGGTATCTTTCGGCCGACCCGCCCGAACTCCTCTAAGTGCTCAATAATAGCAGATCACCTTTCTCTGTACAACGTCTGCCAGTATCCTTAGATTTTCTTCGCTCATATCGAAAACCTTCACAACGTCCCGATATTGAATAAAATCAGGGACAAGCTCCTCCATCTTATTAGTAAATTTGTCCAGTAATGGCACATTAAAGATCACATCTTTTTCACCCGGGAAAATGGCTATATAAAAGATATTTGTCTCCACAAGGTCCTGGAAGAAATGGGTCCCATACGAAAGCTCAGGCATAAGATTTCCGTCCGAATAGGCAATTTCACCCAACACCGAGATGTTATTTATCTCGGAAAATCCCACTGGAACTCCCAGCGAGGGTGTCGTTGAACCCCATCTGCCCGGGCCGAGCAACATGCCATGGAAATCTTCTCTGTTCTCGATCTGCCGGTTCAGTCTCCCCACGATTCTGGCAATTTCATATTTGTTCTGCTGACTCAATTGTGTGTATTGTGCCGGGTCAACATAAATAATCCTGTCAACAGACTCCATAATGCCGCCGCCTAAGAAATTGCCTTCAAATTGAAAGAGGATCTTGTCCCTCTCAACATTCTTCGGAAATGCAACCCTCTTCCCTTCTCCCTGTATTTGAAGAGGCCTGCACTGTACCAGATTGATCTTAAAATCATCTTGATCGGTAAAATTCATCGTAAATTCTATGTCAACCGGATAGTCATAGATTGTTTCCAGCTTCTTGAGCATCCTGTGCATTACCTTGGTAAATTGAGTGGTCGAGAAAAAATCATCAAAGGTGAGCACCCATGCCTGTTGATCTTTTATCCCGAGTTCCCGTATCTTCCGATCGGTTTCGTGATCTCTTGTTCCAATTCTGTCCATTTTTATGTCAAGGCCTTCGCCCGACAGTGTGAGCACCGACTTCGTCTTCAGGCCGTTTTGCTCGATATCGAGAAGGTCCACGTCGCGTTGAGAAAATTTCCGCATATCTTCCATCCCCGCATGGGGTTTCAAAAGGGGAAAGTCCAATGCGACGATTCTCGCGTAATCTCCTTCAACCCTGTTCACCGCCCTTGTTCCGAGCCCGAATACGAGCCTCAGCATACCCGCCTTGGGATCCATTTCCTTATTCCACACAAAGGTATTATAGGAGATACCTACCCCTGCAAGATCAGGGAAATAATAATTCTTATGATGTGATCCTGAGACACGCTGTACGAGAAGAGCCATCTGTTCATCAGCCTTCTCAAGACCTCTCTGTTTTCGATAGGTCAGGGCATCCTCATTCATGGCACTGGCGTATATTGTGCGAACGGCATTCTCAAACTGGGCGTACCGTTCCTCGGGAGTCCCCTGATTCACGAGAAAAATGCTCTCATATTTGCCGGCAAAGGCATTTCCAAAGGAATCCTCCAGAAGACTACTGGAGCGTATGATAATGGGTGATTGCCCGAAATATTCCAGCATCCTGTAAAACTGTTCCCTCACTTCATCTGGGAAAGTCCCGTTCTTCATTTTATTCCGGAGAATGCGGGCCGCCTTGAAGTAGCCCCCTTGCGTCTTCTGCTCCATTCGCAGTTTCCACCAGTTATTCTGAACCAGATAGGTGTAGAAGACATCGGACCCTATATAAAAAGAATCATGCTCCTCAAGGATTGCTGGCCAGTCAAAGTTTTTATCGAGTTCCAGAATTTTCCTGGCCAGAAGCATTCCTCCCGTTTTTCCCCCGAGAAAGCCTGTACCGATCAATCTCTCCCGTATCCTCAAGAGATCTTCGAGAGAAAAATTGTTCTTTACGAGGATAGACATTCTGGGCTCCCTGGTGATCATGATCCTGCATATCCTGTCGATCATGTCCTCTTCTTTTTCCGATTCCCAGGGCTTTTCAAGCAGCCCTTCGGCTTCAATGAACAACCTGTCCCAATAGTCAAGACTCCTCTCGCCATGTTCTACTCTCTTTTTTGACATGTTGGAAAATAAATTCGCCGCATCCACACTGTCTATTATAGGCACAAATTCATCCCCCTCCTTCTTGTGGGGAAGAAACATGGTGGGAGAATACCGTTTCCAGACCTTGAGGGGATGAATATAGATAGTACCCTGGTCGTTGTGAAGATCGAGAAGCACCTGTGTTGTTTCACGAATCCGGGCAATCGTCTGGAAGGAATGATTCCCCCTGATGACGGCAAAATATGCGACGGTATCCAATTCAAAGAGATAGGGACAGGTTATAACAAAGAAATTTCCCACCATCAGATCGGTAGACCATTCCGACAGAAGGTTGGAAAGACAGTCAAAGACATAATTGACGCCTGTCCCTTCTTTTGTAATAATATTATATACTTCTGTAGAAAATGTCTCAAAGCCGCTTGCCGGATTCAGGTGATAGGTAACCACCTTTTGCCCGGGGTTTACAAGGGGTGCGTGATCGGCAAAACGTATGTACACGAGCTTCTTTTTTTCCTTTAGAGACCTTTCAACAAAGAGCCCGGCGACATATCTGTAATCTTCGAGATCATCCACCTGCCAGACCACGTTATCCCCGATTCTCAAACCATTGATGATAGTATCGAGGAATTCATGACCCGTACTGACAAGATGTAAACTTTTGGAGGCCCTCCTGTCCAGTCGGTCTTTCTCCTCTACCTCACGCTGTCGATCCTCTTCTTCCTGCTGAAGGAGACGGACCGCCTGGGCGATCATAGAGGCAATAATCGTAAGAAGACGAAGATCTTCTTTCAGTGAGATCGATTCATCGAACACCCTGTCTGCGCTGAGCGTGCCTATTACCTCGCTCTGATTTCTTACGGGGACACAGATGAATGATATATCCTTTTTCGGAAGATTTTTGCGAACTCCCGTTCGATCCAGGAATAAGGGTTCATCGGAAATCTTGGGCACGATCATGGGTCTTCCCGTTTCAACCACCTTACCGACAACACCTTCTCCTATCTTATATTTTCCTCTCTCTTTCTGCGCCTTGGAAAGGCCGTGAGCGGCCTCGATGAAGATCTCTCCCGTTTCCCTGTTCAGGAGTGTAATAAAACCCCTCGACATACCCATGAATGTATCGAGGGCACGGAGGATGGGCATCCCGATTTTTTTCACATCGTTGCCCTGTTCCAGAATGCGACTGACCTCCCACAGGAGCGATAGCTCCTTGGTGCCTCTCACGGTAGTTGATTTCTGACTCATGAATGCCTGCCCCCTTATAAATACAACATTATACCTTTGTCCGGTGTATATAAATCCGTATCCGGGAATTACATTACCGGCTCGTGCTGCTATATATCTCCTGGAGTGACCGTACCGTCAGGGTCTGATGCCTGAGAGCATCAATAGCGTTAACCATAGCCTTGGCTCCGGCGACGGTTGAAACAAGCGGCACATTGCGAGAGAGTGCCGTGCTTCGAATCGTTATCTCGTCTCGTCTCGGTTTCGGACCGCTCGGGGTGTTAATGAGAAGGTCGACATCCCGGTTTTTGATATAGTCCAGAAGATTCGGCCGACCCTCATCAAGCCGCGGAAGCTGTGTGACAGAGACGCCACTTTCCCGGAGCGTTTGCGCCGTGCCTGGTGTTGACAGTATCTCAAACCCCAGATCCGCAAATTTTTCCCCTATATCTACAATTTCACGTTTATCGTAGTCCTTGACGCTGATAAATACCTTTCCGGAATGTGGAACTTTCTGCCCGGCGGCAATCTGGCTCTTTGCAAAGGCCACTCCGAGATCGGGATCAATCCCCATTACCTCACCCGTGGATTTCATCTCCGGCCCCAAAAGTGTATCGGCGCCATAAAATCTCGTGAAGGGAAGGACCGATTCTTTGACCGAAAAATACCGGGGTTCAGGATCCTTGAATATTCCCTGATCCTTGAGGGACTGACCGACCATTACCCTTGTGGCGATCTTCGCAAGAGGAACTCCGGTAGCCTTGGACACAAAGGGAACGGTGCGTGATGCCCGGGGGTTTACTTCAAGCACATAGAGCTCATCACCCTTAACGGCATACTGTATATTGATAAGTCCCCTTACGCCCAGTTCAAGGGCCATACGCCTCGTCACATCCTTTATTTCCGATAACATTCCCCGATTGATCGAATAAGAGGGAATTACCATGGCGCTGTCCCCGGAGTGAATGCCGGCATGTTCTATGTGTTCCATAATGCCGCCTATGATCACGTCGCTTCCGTCTGAAACGGCATCGACGTCCACCTCAAGGGCATCTTCGAGAAATTTGTCTATCAGTATGGGGTGATCCGGTGATGCCTCAAAGGCTTCATTCACAAATCCCCTGAGATCTTCCTGATGCCATACCACCACCATGGCCCTTCCACCGAGCACATACGAAGGTCGAATCAGCACGGGATACCCGATTCTTTCCACTATCTCCTCGGCCTCTTCAAATGAGAGCGCCGTGCCGTTTGCGGGTTGTCTGATATCCAGCTTGTCGGCCATTTCCTTGAAGAGCTTTCTGTCTTCGGCCCGGTCGATGGCCTCCGGAGATGTTCCCAGTATTTTCACTCCGTTCTGCGCCAGGGGCAAAGCCAGATTCAGAGGTGTCTGACCGCCAAGCTGCACGATGACGCCCTCGGGCTTTTCCGTCCGGGCGATATTGAGAACATCCTCCAGCGTTAAGGGTTCAAAATAGAGCCTGTCCGAAATATCGTAATCGGTGGATACTGTTTCCGGATTGGAATTTACCATTATCGTCTCATACCCTGCTTCTCTCAGCGCCATCGAGGCATGAACACAGCAGTAATCGAATTCTATCCCCTGCCCAATCCTGTTCGGGCCGCCACCTATTATCATCACCTTTCTTGTTTCGCTCCCCCTGCTTTCATCCTCTTCCTCATAGGTAGAGTAATAATAGGGCGTATAGGCCTCAAATTCGGCGGCACAGGTATCGACGAGCTTATAGACCGGCGTTATCCCGTCCTTTTCCCTCATGGCCCGAATGCGGGATTCATCCATCCCTATAATGTTACCAATCTGCCTGTCTGAAAATCCGAATTTCTTTGCCTTTTTCATGATATCCGGAGGGAGTGTACCCCCACCCCTGAAGCCTCCGATCGTTGTGTCCATATCGACGATATCTTTGATATTCTGGAGAAACCAGCGATCGATTCCCGAGAGCTCCGCTATCCGGTCGATGGGCATGCCCTTTTCTATGGCACATCGTATGTGAAAAAGCCGCTCCGCTGTAGGGCGGGTGAGAAGTGCATCACTGTATTCACAATCCTCGCCTCTATTTCGGTCAAGACCGTTCAGGCCTGTTTCAAGCCCTCTCAGCCCTTTCTGGAGCGCCTCTTTGAAGGTCCTTCCGATAGCCATTGTCTCCCCCACCGACTTCATCGATATGGTGAGTGTGTCTTCCACGCCGGGAAATTTTTCAAAGGCGAAACGGGGTATCTTGACCACGCAGTAGTCGATGGTCGGCTCAAAGGATGCCGGGGTCTGTTTCGTAATATCATTCGGGATTTCATCGAGGGTGTAACCGACGGCAAGCTTTGCGGCAATCTTCGCAATGGGGAATCCCGTCGCCTTCGATGCCAGGGCAGAGGATCTCGAAACTCGGGGATTCATCTCGATAACCACCACGCGTCCCGTTTCGGGATTGACGGCAAATTGTATATTGGATCCCCCCGTGGCAACTCCCACCTTTCGAATGACTGCAATGGATGCATTGCGAAGATACTGATATTCCTTGTCCGTTAGTGTCTGGGCAGGTGCGACGGTAATGGAATCACCCGTGTGAACCCCCATGGCATCAAAGTTCTCTATGGAACAGATAATGACCACATTGTCCTTATGATCACGCATGACCTCAAGTTCGTATTCCTTCCACCCGAGGACAGATTCCTCTATGAGAATCTCGTTTATCATGCTCTGTTCGATACCATAGGAGGCGCAGTCTTCAAACTCCTCGGCATTATAGGCCAGGGCTCCGCCGGTACCACCGAGGGTAAAGCTGGGACGGATAACAAGGGGAAAGCCCAAATCACCCGCGACCTCTCTGGCCTCCTCCATGGAATGGGCCACCTTACTCCTGGGGACATCGAGTCCGATCTCCGCCATCGCCGCCTTGAATTCATCCCTGTTTTCCGCCCTCTTGATGGCCGGCAGATCGGCACCGATCATCTCCACGTTATATCGTTCAAAGACCCCCCGTTCGGCTGCCTCAACGGCCGTATTAAGAGCCGTCTGCCCGCCAATGGTGGCAAGGACGGCATCGGGACGTTCTTTCTCGACGATTTTCTCGATGATATCTGCCGTTATCGGTTCAATATAGGTTTTGTCGGCCATCTCGGGATCCGTCATAATAGTGGCCGGGTTCGAATTCAGGAGTACCACCTCGTATCCCTCTTCGACGAGAGCCTTGCAGGCCTGAGTGCCGGAGTAATCGAATTCGCAGGCCTGTCCGATGACGATAGGTCCTGAACCGATAATCAGTATCTTTTTTATATCAGTACGTTTTGGCATAAACTGTAACTATTCCCACTCGATGGTGCTGGGCGGTTTTGAACTTATGTCATAGACGACACGATTCACGCCCTTTACCTCGTTAATTATTCTTGACGATATCTTTCCCAGAATTTCATAGGGAAGTTTGACCCAGTCGGCCGTCATCGCATCGAGACTGGTGACAATTCTCAGGGCCACCACGTTGTCATAGGTCCGCTCGTCACCCATAACACCCACACTTTTAACAGGGAGGAGGACGGCAAAGGACTGCCAGATATCCCCGTATCCTTCATAGGCCCTCAACTCTTCCTGGACAATCACATCGGCATCTCGAAGTATGGCAAGGGACTCTTCGGTCACCTCACCTATGATACGTACCGCCAGGCCCGGGCCCGGAAAGGGCTGTCGCATCAGGAGACTTTCCGGTAATCCCAACTCTCTCCCAAGCACTCGAACCTCATCTTTAAATAACTCCCTGAGCGGTTCAAGGAGTTCAAAATCGAGATCATCGGGCAACCCCCCCACATTATGATGACTCTTGATCATTGATGAGGGACCGCCATGAGCCGATTGGCTTTCCACCACGTCGGGATAGAGCGTTCCCTGGGCTAGAAAGCGGGCGGATTCCACACTCGCTGCCTCGTCTCTGAAAACATTGATAAATGTCTCTCCGATTATCTTTCTCTTTCTTTCGGGATCAGTAACCCCTCTCAGCGCATCGATAAACCTCGCGCTGGCATCAACTATACGGAAGTCGAGCTTATAATCTTCGGTAAAGAGGGTGCGGATTTCATCCACTTCCCCTTTCCGTAAAACACCGTTATCAACAAAGATGGCCTTCATCTGGTCACCTATTGCACTGTTTATGAGTGCGGCGGCAACGGCTGAATCGACACCGCCTGAAAGGCCGCAGATTACATTGGAATCGCCGACGGTATCCCTGATTCTTCTCACCGATTCTTCGGCGAATCTACCCATGGTCCAATCGCCACGGCATCCTGCCACATGAAAGAGAAAGTTTCTGATAATTTCGACCCCCTTCGGTGTGTGAACCACCTCGGGATGGAACTGAATGCCAAACATTCTCCCTGCTTTATCCATCATAGCTGAGATCAGGCAATCATGGGTGCTCGCCAGCACGCGAAAGCCTTCGGGAACTGCCGCTACATGATCCCCATGACTCATCCAGACATGGAGAGGAGATTCCATGTCCTGAAATATACCCGTCGATCCTGTGGTCTCGATCAAGGCAGGACCGTACTCTCCGCTCCTCCCCTTTTCCACCACACCTCCGAGTAGCTGTGCCATGAGCTGCATCCCGTAGCATATGCCCAGTATGGGTATGTCGAGAGAGAGTATCTCACGGTCCATAGAGGGGGAATCCGGTTCGAGCACTGAGGCGGGGCCTCCCGAAAGAACGACCGCTACAGGGCCGATCCCTACCAGCTCATCTTTCGATATATCATGTCTGACAATCTCACAGTAGACACCCATCTCTCTGATGCGTCGGGCGATGAGCTGGGAGTACTGTGAGCCAAAATCAAATACGGCAACTGTATCTTTCACTTCTCACACTCCTACTTTTGACAACTTTTTATCATTTCGACAAACCGGCGGAACAGATATCGTGCATCATGAGGGCCGGGACCAGCCTCCGGATGAAACTGCACGGAAAATGCAGGCAATTCTTTATGCTCGATACCTTCCAGGGTATTATCGCTGAGGTTAATGTGGGTCATCTCTATCGATTTTTTGTCAAGAGAATCGATGTCGACACAGAAACCATGGTTTTGAACGGTAATATCGATCTTTCCCGTTTTCAGACATTTGACCGGCTGGTTTGACCCGTGATGTCCGAATTTCAGTTTATATGTCCGCCCTCCAAGTGCCAGGCCCAGGATCTGCTGACCCAGGCAGATACCGAAGATCGGAATCGTTCCCATCTCAAGAAGTCTCTTCGTGGTGGCTACTGCATATTGCACCGCGTCGGGATCACCGGGACCGTTTGAGAGTAGGATGCCGCCGGGCTCCCTTTCCATAATCTCAGCAATCGAGGCATGGGCGGGTAGAACGGTCACATTGCAGCCCGCATCCCGGAGTTGGTTCAAAATGCTCTGTTTCACACCAAAATCCATGACAACTACCCGCGGTCCGTCCTGTCCGTTCAACATATAGGGTTTTTCACAGGTTACGCTCGACACGAGGTCTATTCCCTCAAGCCCGGGCGATGCGCATGCCTTTTCAACGAGGGAATCGATGTCATCATCGACGGTGGATAGAACGGCCTTCATGGCACCCCTGGTTCTGATATGTCTTGTCAGCGCGCGGGTATCGATACCCTGGATGCCTATGATATCGTTTTCTTCAAGATAGGTAGCGAGGTTCTTTTTCGATCGCCAGTTGCTGGTTATGCTGCTCAGCTCCCTGATGACGAAACCTTCGAGCCAGAGGGATCGTGATTCTAAATCCTCTTCATTGATTCCGTAATTTCCGATAAGGGGATAGGTCATAGCAACGATCTGACCTTTATAGGACGGATCTGTCAGGACTTCCTGATAGCCCGTCATCCCCGTATTGAACACCACCTCGCCGAAGCGTTCCCCGGAGGCGCCAAAGGATGTTCCCTCAAAAAATCTTCCATCTTCCAATACAAGCAATGCTTTCATCATTCAGAACCAGATCCTAACCCGTTATAATCTTTTTTCCCTCAACCCATTTGCCGCTATCGAGATCGAGTAGCCCCAGGTCGGATAGCTGTTTCCGCGCGACGGAAGAAGGCGCTTCACTGAGGGGGCAATGGGCACTTCGGTTCTTCGGGAAGGCGATGACTTCACGAATGGATTCCGTCCCCAGTATCATGGAAATAACCCTGTCCATACCGAGGGCAATGCCTCCGTGAGGCGGAGCTCCGTAATCAAGGGCCTTCAGAAAAAATCCGAACTTTTTCTTCACCTCACGATCAGGCAAACCGAGGGCCTGAAATATTTTCTGCTGCAGAGAACTGTCATGTATTCTAATGCTTCCACCTCCGAGTTCTTCGCCGTTAACAACCAGATCATAGGCACGTGATTTAAGGGCGAGGAGTTCCTCTCGATTATCCGGATCGAAATCGGACCTGTCCGGTGCGGTAAAGGGGTGGTGATTCGATGTTATCCTTCTTCCAGTCGTCGTAAAAAGCGGAAATTCGGTGACCCATAATGGACATACTTCATCTTTGGGAATTAAGTCAAGCCGACGCGCCAGATGCATTCTCAGTTGCCCCAGAACCGATGAAACAACCTGATAAGAGGTATCTGCAATCAGTATGATAACATCACCGTCTTCTGCATTGAAACGCTGTCTGATGTTTTTTTTCTCTTCCTCGCTGAAAAACTGAACGATATTGGATTCCAGGGTCCCCCCTGTAGCCCGCATCCAGGTCATACCCTTTGCACCGAAGGAGGGAACGATCTTGCCCGCATACTCATTCTGCAGGACATTTTTGCTCAGCTTGTCAGATTGCCCCTTGACGTTAATTCCCTTTATAAAACCGCCTTTTTCAACTATTCGGCTGAAGATGCCGTAGGAGGTGTCTTTGAAGATATCGGTGGCATCGGTAAAACGGAGACCAAAGCGGGCATCGGGCCGGTCCGTTCCCATCGAATCCATGGCTTCATCCCAGGTCATTCGTGGAAAGGGACGGGTGACGGTAATGCCACCCACGGCAAACATGCGCACCACAAGCTCTTCCATGAGATCGTAGATGGTTTCCTCTTCGATAAAGGATGCCTCAAGATCGAGCTGGGTGAATTCAGGCTGTCTGTTCGGTCTCAGATCCTCATCACGAAAGCACCGTGCGATCTGAAAATAACGTTCAATGCCGCTTACCATAAGAAGCTGTTTGAAAAGCTGGGGAGACTGGGGGAGCGCATAAAACCGTTTAGGGTGGATGCGGCTGGGAACGAGATAATCCCGTGCACCTTCCGGGGTACTCTTTGTCAGTATCGGCGTTTCCACTTCAACAAAACTATGTTCATCCAGATAATCACGGACACACTTGGTGATGCGGTGCCTCATAACGAGATTGCGCTGCATGGTAGGGCGTCTCAGGTCGAGGTAGCGATATTGTAGCCGCGTATCCTCGGCTACCGAACCGATATCTCCGACGGTGGCACCGGCGACCATTGCCTTTTCTGAAATAGGAAAGGGCAGTGGCTTGGAGCGGTTAAGAATTTCCAGATCAGAGGCAGCAACCTCAATCTTGCCCGTCTCGATATTCGAGTTTTCCGTTCCTTTATTCCTCTTCTTCACAAAGCCTCTCACTGAAATACAGAATTCACTTCTCAGCGACTGGGCCTGT
>JAFGQD010000164.1 GCA_016935875.1 Deltaproteobacteria bacterium | reverse complement strand
CGTGTATTGTTTCCTGTATGATCCCGACACTCGCTGAACCAATAATGCCATCTGCTCATCTTCATCTTCAAGCCCTCTCTGTAACCGATACATAAGGGCATCTTCGTTCAAGGTGCTCGCATAGATTTGTCGAACAGCATCTTCAAATTGTTTGTAACGTTCCTCAGGACTTCCTTGATTGACGCAAAAAACACTTTCATATTTACCGGCGAACGCATTACCGAACGCGTCCTCAAGCAAACTGCTGGAACGGACAATATACGGTGATTGACCGAAATATTCTACAACCTCAAGGAATTGTTCCTTAATTTCTTCCAGGAAAGATCCATTGAACATATTCTCCCGGAGGGCTTTCGCTACTTCGAAGTACCCATCCTTTGTTTTTTGCTTCATGCGTAATTTCCACCACCCATTATGAACAATATAGGTGTAAAAGACATCAGAACCGATATAAAAAGAGTCATGGGGTTCTAAAACCTCATTCCATTTGAAAGACGTGTCTTCCGACAGGATTTTTCTCGCGAGAAGCATCCCCACCGCTTTCCCTCCGATAAAGCCGGTACCGATTAGTCTCTCCCTTATTCTCAACAGATCTTCGAGAGAAAATTTATCTTTGACAAGTATAGACATCCGCGGTTCTCTGGTAATCATTATCCGGCATATTTTGTCTATCATGTCCTGTTTCTCTTCGGATTCCCAGGGCTGATCCAGAAGTTCCTGAGCCCGCAGGAATAAGCGATCCCAGTTATCGAGTTTCCGTTTGGCCCGTTCGAGTGTTTGTCGTGATATGTGAGAAAATAGCCGCGCCGCGTCAATACTGTTTACGATAGGAACAAACTGGTCCCCTTCCTGCAGATGGGGCAGGAACATAGTTGGAGAATATCGCTGCCAAACCTTTAAAGGATGAACATGAAAAAACCCATTATCTCTGTACGCGTCAATGAGAAGTTGTGTAGTTTCTCGAATACGGGCAATAGTTTGATAAGAATGTCTGTCTCTGATAATCGCAAAGTAAGCTACAGTATCCATCTCGAAAAGATAAGGACAGGTAATTATAAAGAAGTTTCCGATCATGAGATCGGTTGACCATGTTGATAAGAGGTCTGAGAGACAATCAAAAACATAGAAAACCCCTTTGCCCTCTTTTGTCACGATATTATGGACTTCTGTCGAAAAGGACTCGAACCCCCCTTCCGCGTCCAGTTTATAAATCACAACATTGGAATGCTGTTTCACCAGCGGTTTGTGATCGGCGAACCGCATATAGACAACCCTTCGGTTATCTTTGACGGCCTTGTTGACGTAGCTCTTGACAAAATACGCATATTCTTCAATATCGCCAACCCGCCATACGACGTTGTCACCGATTCGCAGATTATCGACAATCTCATCCAGTCCTTTCAAACCGGTGCTGACCCTTTCCAATAATTTCATCTAAAACTATCCTCCTCTTAAGAAGCGTAAATTTCCTGTAGCGACTGAATTTCGCTGCATCCGCCCCTGAAAGATCTGATTGCATTTACCATGGCTTGAGCCCCCGCAATTGTAGTCACCAGAGGAATACCGTACGATACGGCTATACTCCGAATAGACACTTCATCGCGACGTGGCAGAGGGCCGCTCGGTGTGTTAATCAGGAGATTAACGTTTCTGTTTTTTATGTAATCGAGAATATTCGGTCGGCCCTCGGCAAGCTTCGGGAGGCAGAAAACCTTGATTCCCTGACCCATCAGCACCCTCGCCGTTCCCGGTGTCGATAATATTTCAAAGCCCATTTCCTCAAACTTTTTACCCAGAGAAACGATATACGGTTTATCGGAATCTTTAACACTCATGAATACCTTCCCCGAATCCGGCACCATCTGACCTGCCGCAATCTGGCTCTTCGCAAATGCCAGCCCTATGTCCCGATCAATCCCCATAACCTCACCGGTAGATTTCATTTCAGGCCCCAGTATGGTATCAACCCCGGGGAACCTGACGAAAGGGAGAACCGACTCTTTGACGGAGAAATACGCGGGCATGGGATCGCTCGTAATGCCCTGCTCCTTCAAAGATATACTTGCCATGACTCGTGTCGCGATCTTTGCAAACGGCAAACCGGTGGCCTTAGATACGAAGGGAACCGTTCGTGAGGCCCTCGGATTTACCTCCAGAATATAAATGTCATTGCCTCGCACGGCATACTGAATATTGAGAAGCCCCCTGACGCCGAGTTCCCCGGCAATGTGTCGAGTCTTCTCCTTAATCGCGCTTACCGTTTCGTTACCGAGAGAATACGTGGGAAGAACCATGGCGCTGTCTCCCGAATGGATACCCGCCTGCTCTATGTGTTCCATAACACCGCCGATAATAACATCATGTCCGTCCGATACGGCATCCACATCAACTTCAATAGCATCTTCAAGAAATTCGTCGATCAGGATAGGATGGTCGGCGGAAACCTCAAAGGCTTCTTTCAGGAAACCTCTGAGATCAGCCGGGTTCCAGACAACTGCCATGGCCCGGCCGCCGAGGACATACGAGGGCCTGATGATTACGGGATATCCTATTTCGTCTACGATCCTTTCCGCTTCTTCCAGAGACAGTGCCGTGTCACTCCTCGGTTGTTTGATCCCGATCTTGTCTGCCAGTTTCTTAAAGAGTTTTCTGTCTTCCGCACGGTCAATAGCCTCGGGTGACGTACCAAGAATGTTCACACCGTTTCGAGCCAGGGCAAGTGACAGATTCAAAGGTGTCTGTCCTCCCAGTTGGACAATTACACCTTCCGGTTTTTCCACTTCAACGATATTAAGGACATCTTCCAGTGTCAGCGGTTCAAAATAGAGCTTATCGGAAATATCATAATCCGTGGAGACAGTTTCGGGATTGGAATTAACCATAATTGTCTCGTACCCCAGTTCTCTCAAGGCCATTGAAGCGTGGACGCAGCAATAATCAAATTCGATTCCCTGACCGATCCTGTTGGGACCGCCGCCAATAATCATTATTTTCCTCGCATCCCCTGCCCTGCTTTCATCCTCTTCTGCATACGTGGAGTAATAGTAGGGTGTATATGCCTCGAATTCGGCAGCGCAGGTATCAACCAGTTTATAAACCGGTTTTATTCCCTTCCGTTCCCTGAGAGACCGTATCCCGGATTCACTTGTGCCGGTTATATTGCTAATTTGCATATCGGAAAAACCGAACCGCTTTGCTGCACGGAGAGCATTCTCCGTGATAGGATTGGTCTTGGTAAAGGATTCAAGGATTTTTTCCATACTCACGATCTCTTCGATATTGTGCAGGAACCACGGATCGATATGGGTAAGCTTGGCAATATGTTCGACAGAAAAACCCGCTTGCAGGGCATATTTCACATAAAAGAATCGCTCCGGTGTCGGTCGAATGAGCATCGCTTCAAGCTTTTCGATATCCGGCTTCTGCTTCGATGCGGGTTCATACCCATGGATACCTATTTCCAGCCCCCTGAACCCCTTCTGGAGAGCTTCCTTGAATGTTCTCCCTATTGCCATAGTCTCCCCGACAGATTTCATTGATATGGTAAGGGTACTATCCACTCCGGGGAATTTTTCAAAGGCAAAACGGGGGATTTTAACGACACAATAATCGATGACCGGCTCGAACGATGCCGGCGTCTTCCGGGTGATATCATTTTGTATTTCATCGAGACTGTACCCGACGGCAAGTTTGGCCGCAATCTTGGCTATGGGAAAGCCCGTCGCCTTTGACGCGAGAGCAGATGACCGAGATACACGGGGATTCATTTCTATCACTACCATACGTCCCGTCTCGGGGTGGACCGCAAATTGAATATTAGACCCACCTGTTTCAACACCGATCTTACGAATCACGGCAACGGCGGCGTTACGAAGTTTCTGGTATTCTCTGTCCGTAAGGGTCTGAGCAGGCGCGACGGTAACGGAGTCACCCGTGTGAACTCCCATGGAATCGACATTTTCAATGGAACATATCACAACGACATTGTCCTTGCCGTCCCTCATAACCTCAAGCTCATACTCTTTCCATCCGAGTACCGATTCTTCGATGAGTATCTCGCTTATCATACTTGTTTCCAGGCCTATTGACGCTGATTCTTCAAACTCTTCAACATTGTACACAAGCGAACCCCCGGTACCACCGAGTGTGAAACTCGGCCGAATAACTACGGGGAAACCAATGTCAGCGGCAATATTTCGCGCCTCGTTCATCGTGTAGGCTATTCCGCTTCTTGGCACTTCCAGGTTGATTTCGGCCATCGCCTTTTTAAATTCATCACGATCCTCCGCCCTCTTAATGGCATCCAGATCCGCTCCGATCATTTCAATACCATGCCGTTTAAATACTCCTCGTTCGGCAACTTCAACCGCCGTATTTAAGGCTGTCTGACCGCCAAGGGTCGCCAGAACCGCGTCAGGACGTTCCTTATCGACGATCTTCTCAACAACATCGGCAGTTATCGGTTCAATATAGGTATGATCCGCCATTTCAGGATCGGTCATGATGGTAGCAGGATTTGAATTCAGGAGAATAATTTCGTAACCTTCTTCTCTAAGGGCCTTGCAGGCCTGGGTGCCCGAGTAATCGAATTCACATGCCTGTCCTATAACGATTGGGCCTGCTCCGATAATAAGTATTTTCTTAATATCTGTTCTTTTGGGCATATATTCTATTCTATTCCCATTCTATAGTGCTCGGCGGTTTCGAGCTTATATCGTATACAACTCGATTCACACCTTTTACTTCATTGATAATCCGTGAAGACATCCGCGACAGGATATCATGAGGAAGTCTTATCCAATCCGCCGTCATTCCATCGAGACTTGATACGATCCTGAGGGCGATCACATTCGCGTACGTCCGTTCATCTCCCATAACTCCAACGGTCTTGACCGGCAGCAGCACGGCAAAAGCCTGCCACACATCCTCGAAACCTTCGTAATTGAGTATCTCTTCCTTAACGATGCTGTCGGCATGACGAAGCACCGTCAGGCTTTCCTCGGTAACTTCACCGATAATCCTTACAGCCAGACCCGGACCGGGAAACGGTTTCCTTTTCAAAAGCCTGTCGGGTAATCCCAGTTCCCTGCCGAGAATCTTTACTTCGTCTTTAAAGAGCTCTTTAAGAGGCTCGATCAACTCAAATCCCAGTTCTTCAGGAAGTCCTCCTACATTGTGATGACTCTTGATCGTTGCCGATGGTCCCCCGTGGGCGGAGCGGCTCTCAACAACGTCGGGATAGAGCGTGCCCTGCGCCAGAAATTCGGCATGTTTAATATCTTTTGTCTCTGTCTGGAAAATTTTTATAAACGTTTCTCCGATTGTTTTTCTCTTCTCTTCCGGATCAGTTATCCCTTCCAGGGCATTCAGAAATTCTTTTTTCGCATCAACGATAGTAATATTCAGCGGATAATCATCGGTAAACATTGAATGAACTTCATCAACCTCGCGAGTCCTGAGCAATCCGTTATCGACAAAGACCGCTTTCATCCGGTCGCCGATAGCACGTTCGATAAGCGCCGCCACAACAGCGGAGTCAACTCCACCGGAGAGAGCGCAAATAACAGCGGAATCACCAACCTGAGACCGTATCCTCTTCACAGATTCTTCGATAAATTTGCTCATCGTCCAGCCGCCCCGGCAGCCTGCGACATGGTAAAGAAAATTTCTGAGGATGTCCATTCCATGAGGTGTGTGAATCACTTCAGGATGGAACTGGACCCCGTATATCTTTTTCACGTCATTGCCAATCGAAGCAACGGAACAGGTAGGAGTATGCGCCAGAATATTAAAGTCTTCGGGTATAACCGTCACATGATCCCCGTGACTCATCCAGACGTCGAGCACGGAATCCAATCCACTGAAGATCGATTTCGCATCGACGACGTCCAGTTTCGCCGGACCATATTCGCCGCCCTTCCCCCTCTCCACAGTACCGCCCAGTTCCCGTGACAAAAGCTGCAGTCCGTAACATATGCCAAATATAGGAATATCAAGTTCCAGGATACATTTATCCATAGAAGGATGTTCCGGATCGAGGACGGAAGCCGGCCCGCCGGACAGAATCAGCGCTTTAGGATTCAACCCCAACAGCTCATTCTTTGTGATCGTATGATGAACTATTTCCGAATATACACCAAGTTCTCGTATCCTCCGCGCGATAAGTTGAGCGTATTGCGAGCCGAAATCAAAAACGGCAACCAATTCTTTCATTTGTCAACCTCTGTTCATTTTTTTTTCTTAACCAGTTCCATAAAACGGCCGAAAAGATGTCGGGCATCATGGGGCCCCGGTCCCGCTTCGGGATGGAATTGAACCGAGAATAGAGGCAATTCCCGGTGTCTCATCCCCTCCAATGTATTGTCGTTAAGATTCATATGCGTGATCTCTATGGCATTCCTGTCCAGGGAGTCTATATCGACACAGAATCCGTGGTTCTGAACGGTAATGTCGATTTTGCCCGTTATCAGGTCTTTTACCGGATGATTTTCTCCGTGGTGACCGAACTTAAGCTTGTATGTCTCGCCGCCAAGCGCGAGACCGACAAGCTGATGCCCCAGACAGATACCGAATATAGGAAGTGTTCCAATATCCAGCAACTCACGGATTGTGTCAACAGCATATGTTACGGCGGCGGGATCACCCGGCCCGTTTGAGAGCAGGATACCATCCGGATGTAATTTCATTACGGAATCAATTTCGGTATTCGCGGGCACAACGGTAATACGGCATCCGACAAGGCAAAGCTGTTCGAGTATGCTTTTTTTTACGCCGTAATCCAAAACAATAATATGAGGACCATAACCTTCGTTGACAATGTACTGTTTTTTACATGTGACCTTCCTGACCAGGTCCCTGCCAACCAGATCGGGAGAAGCTTTTACTTTCGCGATAAGCGATTCCGTATCGTGATCGATCGTTGAGATGACCGCCTTCATGGCTCCCGCTTCCCGTATATGTTTGGTCAGTGCCCTTGTATCGATCCCCTCGATCCCCATTATGTCATACTCTTTCAAAAAAGATTCAAGGTCTTTCACCGATCTCCAGTTGTTCGGCTTCCGGCACAACTCGTTAATCACAAAACCCTCAAGCCAGATGGAACGTGATTCCGAGTCTTCATCATTAACGCCGCAGTTGCCGATCAGAGGATATGTCATAACGACGATCTGGCCTTCATACGACGGGTCGGTAAGCACTTCCTGGTATCCGGTCATCCCGGTATTGAATACAACTTCACCGCAATGTTCCCCCGGTACACCGAAGGCCGTTCCTTCAAATATTCTGCCGTCTTCCAGTGCAAGTATTGCTTTTTGTGCCATATCTTACCTGTTTATCCTGCCGCAACGGTTACACAACCTTCTTGCCCTGAACCCATTTTCCACCTCCCAGATCCATCAACCCAAGCTCCGCAAGCTGCCTGTAAGCAACGGGAGACGGCGCATTTGTCAAGGGGCAGTATGCATTACGATTCTTGGGAAACGCAATCACCTCTCGTATAGACGATGTATCAAGGATCATGGAAACGAGCCGGTCCATACCAATCGCTATTCCACCATG
>JAFGQD010000163.1 GCA_016935875.1 Deltaproteobacteria bacterium | reverse complement strand
GTTACCACCACCTGCTTCCCCGGAACCGCCGCTACTGCCACCGGATCCTCCGGAACCGTCACTACTGCAACCGGACCCTCCGGAACCGTCACTGCTGCCACCTGCTCCCCCGGAACCGTCACTACCGCCGCCGGACCCTCCAGAACCGTCACTGCTGCCACCTGCTCCCCCGGAACTGTCACTACCGCCGCCGGACCCTCCGGAACTGTCACTACTGCCGCCGGACCCTCCAGAACTGCCGCTCCCACTGCCGGATCCGCTTCCACTCGGTCCTGCCGCATCCGGCGAACCGAGCCCTTGGACACTTTTACCCTCTCCGATCTCTCCGGCGTAGCTTTTCGCAAGGTTGTCGGCCGCTCCCTGCCGCGCATTGTGCATAAAGGAGTTTCTCAACGTCTCCATCTCTTGTGCCGAATATTGGTGCCTGAGGGCCTGGGAAATAACATCGATAACCGAAGAAGGTGATGCACCGAGGCGGGCCATATCCCGTGCCGTCCGGAAGGTCTCCGTGGCCAGTTTGTGCGCCTGGTCTTTGTCCCTCTTAGTTATCCGTTCCTCCAGCCTGCCACTCAGGATCGCCATATCACCCTGTCCCATTCCGGCGGAGAGGGTATCCGCCATGAGATTCCCCAGCGAACGAACCTGCCCCGTTTCTTTCATGAGCAATCCCGCCTGCCGGTAGGCAAAGGCATAGCGGGATCGGACGGTCTCCATGGCCTGTACAATCGTCTCGCTCTGAACCTTCTTTGCCATGCCCTCATATGCCTTATTCATGATCGGTTCGGCGGGCAACCCCTCCCTGACCGCGTTCATCAGCATCTCCTGCGCTCTTTGTACCGTTTGCTGGCTGAATCTGTTGCTGAGCATGAGTTGTATCATCTTTATGGCATCATCGCTGCTTATACCGGCTTGTATCATCTGCCGCGTGGTGTTCCGTATCTGCTCGTTTGCCATTCCGGCAAGAACTTCGTCTACCTCATCGGCACATGCCACGGTTGCACAAAACAAAACGGTAAGTGCTATCTCTACTATTTTTTTCATCTCATCATCCTCTTTCTGAAACTATGCTTCTCTAACGTATACAATCACCAAAGGTTACAGGTCGGGACAGTACACACAGTTTTCCGAACCGAAATCGTCCCGTTCCTTCAACCGGCAGGGGGGTACAAATACCTGTCCGTCCACGATATAGAAGTACCGGAATTCCCGTTGCGCGGGGACGGAGGTTTCCCACATCCCATCTTCGTTTCTCGCTAATTCGTGCAATTCATATCCATCCAGAGAAGAGGCAAAGTAAACCTTTCCGGCATCGGATGCCCCGAGATACACATGCACGGTACCCGCCTTTATCGTATAAAAATGACTTGCACATCCGAATAGAAGCAAAAGTGCGAACAGCAACAACGGTATGTATCTTCTCATTATATTTCCACCACAAGGACGGAATTTTCTCCGCCAAAATCGTCCTTTTCTCTGATCCTGACAGTCGGGTCCGTGAGTTTCTGGTCACCCTCGAGGATATAGGAAAACCTATGTTCTCCCGGTGGAAGAGTGATCGTCATCTCCCAGTAACCGCTGTTTCCGACCTCCTCCATTGATATTCTCTGCCATTCGTTAAAGCTTCCCGTAAGCTCAACCCGTGTCGCATCCGGCCTGTAGATGACAAATCTGTGGGAAACGTTGATGCCAGTATCTTGCGGAGGAGATACAAGAAGGAACATCACAACCAGCGTCACTGCGATGGCTGAGCCCACAAGACTCACCGGCCGCACAAGGTCTCGTAATCGGGGAAAGTGAAATTTTCTTGCCACCCGGATGTCAACTTCAGGGAAAGAAGCTACGGCATCGGAACGGATAAGTTTTTCCTGGTTGAGAAGATCGATTGTTTCATCCTTGAAACTCTTGTCTTCATGCACCCTCCCGACAAATGTCAGCTTGTCGTCGAGGTCAAGCTCGTTATCAATAAACATACTGATCAAAAAATCATTCATACACCTTCCTCCCGGAGGAATGTTTTCAACCTGACTCTCGCCCTGTGCACCTTCACCTTCACGTTTCCCTCGCTCGTACCGGTAAGCTCCCCTATTTCACGGTAAGACAGATCTCCATTTAAGGCAAGAGAGAGGGTATTTCTCTCATCTTCATTCAGTTTCTGCATGGCCTCGATCACCCGGCGGTATTCCTCACGAACCATGATCGTATGTTCCTGGCTGTTCGAGTGATCGCTCTGGCTTTCGTCAAGCAGTGTGTCTCTTTTCCTTTTTCGTATACTGTCCAGAAACGCATTCTTTGCTATTCTATACAGGAGTGAGAGGTTCTTTTCTTCTTTATATCGCTGGCAATAACGGATAAAGCTCTCCTGCATGATATCGCAAGACAGATGATACTCTCCCGTCAATCGCATCAGATAAGAGAACAGCTTGTTTTTATGAGCTCTATAAAATGCATCGCATTCATCCATATCATCATTATAACGCATGATATCCCTGAAGGTTACAATTTATTTATGTACCGTGTTATTATATATAGTTAATGGATTACGATAGAAAGACAATACGGGAAGATAATCATGTCAAGCCGTTGTATTACTTAAGCGGTCTGCCTGCCGCTGACCGCATGCATCTTTCCGAGATCATCGGGCGAGTTGACATTGAAAAACATCTTCTCCTCGGGATCGAACGTTGCGATCACATCGGCCGGAATTTTCAGTAATCTCGAATTTCTGTAAAGGCCGGTAATCTTCAGTCTGTCGTCATCAATGAGTTTTTTCATCAGAGGCATGCATTTTCTGGAATATATCGCGTGCAGTGGCTGAAATCCCTGTGGCTGCACCGGGACCACAATATCGTACCCTTTGATCCTTTCTTTCATATAGCGTATGAAATCGGCGTTCAAAAAGGGCATGTCGCAGGGGCAAACGAAGGAATGATCGAAGGATGAGTGAAAAAGACCCGTATAGATGCCCCCCAGTGCGGCCTTTCCCTTTATAATATCCGTTACGATCGCAACATCCAGGTCAAGATACTCAAGGGGTGCATTGGTAACAAGGACGATTTCCTGAAAAATATCACTTAAGATCCGTATCGTCCTGTCAATGATCCGCTCACCGTCTCTTTTAATAAACGACTTGTTTTCACCCATTCTGGCGTTCTTTCCGCCCGATAGTATGATGCCTGTCATCCGGTTCACTGCTTCCCTGTTTTACATTCAGAGTACAAGAATATCCACGATTATCATTTCGGTATAGTCCCTGATCCTCCGGACCGTCGCGAGAGGGTACGCATTTTTCGTATTTGATCCCTGTCGAACGCTATATTTATCGGGTCTCAAATACAAATTTCCACATGTGACCGCTCATTAGAAAAGCGTATACATGAACCGTTATGGGATGTCAATGCGGCTTTTCAGGCACATTCAACGGGTAGCAAGGATGTAGTTGCGACAGCGTCAATGAGTTCTTCGAAGGTACAGGTATTTGGCCTCATGTTCGCCAGGCTCGGCACATCTGTTCCGTCGTTCTGAATGCCAGGTTACTACTTCCCGATCCTGGATTTAATTTCCTCTATCAGCGGAGGCAGGATTTTCATGAAATCCTCAACAACAATGACGTCGGAGACTTCGAAGCTATCTGCACCAGGATTGGTGTTAATGTTTATTATGTGCTTTGACTGATCCATGCCCACAACATGATGCATCACACCGGAGATCCCTACTCCTATGTACAAGGTCGGACGAATGGTCTTTCCGCTCTGTCCTATCATCTGTCCTTCACGGGCCCAACCTTCATCAACCGGTGGCCGTGTTGCGCCCACTGCCCCGCCCAGCAGGCGCGCAAGCTCTTCCAGAAGCAACCAGTTTTCTTCGTTTCCAACACCCCATCCGCCGGCAACAACAACTTCGGCCTTTTCAAGAGGCTGTTCCCCTGCCACCATTCTCTCAACCCCAAGAATCTCAGGGCCCATATTGGAGTCTGGAAGATCAACAGACATTTTTTCTATCTGCCCTTCACGCTCCTCCTCCGGTAAGGCTCTCATGGCTCCCGGCATTACCGTGGACATTTGAGGCCGATGGTCGGGGCAGGCAATGGTTGCGACGACTCCTCCACCCCACCCGGGCACTACCTGCAGTAAATTCCCGTTTTCATCCAGCTTGAGATCGATACAATGTGCCGAGAGACCAGTCCTGATTCTTGCCGCCACACGGGGAGCCAGTTCAACTCCCATGGCGGTCGCCCCCATTAATACGATATCCGGTTCATGCTTCTTTATCAGACTCTCGAATACATGCGTATAGGGAAGAAGTCTATACTGTTCCAG
>JAFGQD010000024.1 GCA_016935875.1 Deltaproteobacteria bacterium | reverse complement strand
CCTGAAACTGATAGCCGGAGATGTTCATCGGGTGCAAAAAAAAGCCATGGACGGGGCATATCAAGAGATGCGTATGGCAAAATCGGCAACCCAGCAGTTTGAAGAACAGGGTTTCTTTGAATATCACATATACGATCTACAACGCAGGACAACCATAAAGGATAAGCAAACGAAACAGATAAAGCTGCTTGAAGCAACGGGCGTCGCACTGCAAAAAGAGTTTCTGGTCCGCGGAACCACAGTCTATCGCACGGGACGCACCATGGAGAAAAACATAAAATTGCCGGTGAGTGTATATATTATATTTATGAACTCTTCAGAGAACGCATTGGGCATGCCCCTTCCTGAAGGCACCGTACGACTGTACAAGGCAGACAGAGGTGGCGGACAGCAGTTTATAGGCGAGGACCGGATCCATCACGTACCGAAAGATGAAAAGGTCAGGCTTAAGGCGGGAGAAGCTTTCGATATAACAGCGGAAAAAACGCAGACAGATTTCAAACGGATAACATCCCAACTGAATGAATCCGAATGGGAAATTGTCCTGAGAAACCACAGGGAAGATGATACACCGGTAGGCGTACTGGAACCCATGGCGGCAAACTGTGAGATAGTAAGCAACTCTCATCCCTTCAAGAAGGTTGATGCATCCACAATACGATTTGATGTACAAGTCCCAAGAGACAAAGAAATCACGATACGGTACAGAGTCAAATCGGGTTTGTAGATATCTTGCCATGCCCGGGGGATTGTGTTAGGAAGTGCCCTCACATCTGACAAACCTGCAGACAGCCTCCTTTGACTTTTTGCGGGATTGAAGATAGTAAGTATTGTTTGTATCACACAACCCTGGATATAGGACATGATAGACAAATATAACAGAGAGATTAACTATCTGAGGATATCGATCACCGACAGGTGTAACCTGCGCTGTGTATACTGTATGCCTAAGGAAGGTGTATCCTTCATTGGCCACGAAGATATCCTCAGATATGAAGAGATATTGAGGATCGCGGAGGCGGCTGTAAAGACCGGCGTCATCAAGATCCGCGTAACTGGCGGCGAACCCCTTGTACGGCGCGGAGTCATAGACTTTCTTTCTTCCCTCAAAAAAGTGGAAGGACTGCGGGACGTCAGTCTGACTACAAACGGGATACTCCTGGAAGACTATGCCGAAGAAATATTTGATGCGGGTATAAAGAGGATAAATGTAAGCCTTGACACACTTTCCCCCGACAAATACAGAGATATAACCAGGGGGGGAGATATCAGCAGGGTGATCCGTGGGATACGCAAGGCTCTCGACATAGGATTCGCACCCATCAAGATCAATGTGGTGGCGATAAAAGGGTTCAACGACGACGAAATAATCGATTTCGTGAAACTCACCACAGACAAGCCCTACCAGATACGATTCATTGAGTTCATGCCGGTGGGTGACTCAGCACTGGAAAACAGCCTGGGGTATCTCTCCAATGACGAGATCTTGAAAGGTATCAACAGCTTCAGTCCTTTGGAACGTGTATACATGGGGTCAGGGGGGGCAGATGGTCCGGCGCGCCTGTACTCCGTTAAGGACGCACTGGGGAAAATCGGTTTTATCAGCGCCATGAGCCACGAATTCTGCAGTTCCTGCAACAGACTCCGCCTGACTGCCGACGGGCACCTTCGGGCATGTCTTCTCTCGGACGAACCGACGGTGGATCTTAAGACACCTCTGCGTTCCGGATGCAGCAATTCCGAACTGGGGGCCCTTATAGAGAATCTTATCAGCAGAAAACCGAGCGGCTATAAGACAGGTTGCCAACAGATCCAGAGAAGGAAGTGCGTGACAAATATGGCTTCAATCGGCGGGTAAGGGAGACTACCTGCAAACGCAATGCGCTTTAGTGAGAATGTGGAGCAATCCGATGTCGACTGAACTACAATCTCCATTACAATATTACAGAGACCGACGCGAGAAGGAATTGATCCAGCGTCTTTTAAAACCCATCGAGGGAGAACGACTGCTCGACGTGGGTTGCGGATCAGGGAACCATTTTCGTTTCTTCAGAGGAAAAGGGTGCAATGTAACAGGTGTCGATCCATCACAGCACATGCTGGATCGGGCAAGAAAGAACCTGGGAGAGAGAGCTGAACTCTGTCCTGGTGATTATGAAGACCTCCCCTTTTCCGATAATGAATTTGATATCGTCACACTGATTTTCCCTGATTCGGCATGCAATCTCCAAAACGCGATAAACGAGGCCATCAGAGTATGCCGCGGCAGGATATTCTTCGGAACAATAAACAGGTTTTCTTCGACCTCAACGTATGGGATGGAGAAGGTCACACTATATAGGAATGCACACCGTTCAAGCATCCCCGAGTTGATTCGCCTGATCAGACTGGCGCTTCCGGACACCATCATAGAGTGGGGCAGCGTTATCTTTTTTTCATCAAAGTGGCATCCAGCGATATCTTCTATCGAAGAAAAGATTCCCGTCATGAAGAATCCCTTCGGCTCATTTATCGGGCTTGCTTTCCCGGTCACCTACAATCGCATAACCGTCCAGGATCCCCTTGGAAATGCATCGAAGGCAAAGGCGAAAGGCGGATATCCCGAGCCCGGCGTCGCAAGAAGGAGAACAGGCAGATGAAAGAGGCAATCCTCTATGAAAAGCTCGATAACGATTATGTAAACTGTAATCTGTGCGCCCACAGATGCAGGATAGCCCCATCGAAAACCGGCATCTGCGGGGTTCGGGAAAATCGGAGTGGGACGCTCTACACACTGGTACACGGCATATCGATCGCTGAGAGTATAGACCCGATCGAAAAGAAACCCCTGTTTCATGTATATCCGGGCTCTAAATCCTACTCCATAGCCACCGTTGGGTGCAATTTCCGATGCGAATTCTGCCAGAATTACGATATATCACAAATACGGCACAGCGATGGAAAGATTAGGGGACACAGTTCCATGCCGGAGGAAATCATAGCACGGGTGGTGAGGACACGATCAAAAACCATCGCATATACGTATACCGAACCCACGATATTCCTTGAATACGCTCTGGATACGGGGATGATGGCGCATAAAAAAGGCGTCAAAAATATCTTTGTTACCAACGGCTTTATGACCGGAGAGGCACTTCATGAGATCGCCCCCGTCCTTGATGCGGCGAATGTCGATCTCAAATCCTTTCGCAACGAATTCTATGAGAAGCAATGCGGTGGCCAGCTCCAGCCGGTTCTGGACAGTCTGAGAAGAATGAAGGATCTCGGCATCTGGGTAGAGGTAACTACCCTTATCATACCGACCCTGAATGACAGCAGAGAAGAACTGCGTGATATCGCCCGGTATATTCATTCACTCGGTGCCGAAACTCCCTGGCATATCAGCCGGTTTCACCCGCAATACCGGTTGGAAAACCTTCCCCCGACTCCTCTGGAAACGATACACATGGCGTCCGAGATAGGAAAAGAGGCCGGCCTCAAATACGTATACTCCGGAAATGTCCCGGGCGATGAAGGAGAAAATACCTTTTGCTCACATTGTGGAAGGGTACTGATAAAAAGATATGGATTTTATGTGAGACATATAGATCTGAGGGAATCGAGATGCCCCGCCTGTAAAACCCCGCTGGACGGCATCTATGAAAGCTACCTGGACGACCTCTAAGAGTCTGTCATATCATTATCATCAAAGGACTCGTCGAGCAGTTCTTCATAGGACTCCGCGAGCACCTCGCGCGCCCTTTCCAGATAACCTGAAGGCACCATTATTTTTACCGCGCCGAGGCCATCAAGCGTAAGGGCATAGATGACGCCCACCGCCTCATACCCGAGTTTCACAGGAATACCCTCCGTCTCGAGCCTTCCGGCCACTATATTCGCATTTATCATTCCCGATGAAACATGGGCAACTTCCCATTTTTCTTCTTCCACGCTACGATGCCGCCTTTCTCAGTGGAGTCCCATGCTTCTTTCTACAGTAATCCGAGACACGGTTTACCGCCTTCAGGGCATCCGAAATGTCGTCAAAGACAGGGATGCCTCTATCCAGAAACGCCTTCCTCGCCTCACGCATAACTTCCTCTACATCCATGGAGTCTATCTCCTGTTTGAGGTTCGGTAAAACCACAATGACCGGCTTACCGGTCGTATCCACAACCTCTTGTACCCCCTGTGCCAATTCATGGTGGGGTGATACATCCCTGATGGAATCCGCTCCGATTCCTCCGGCAAGAGACTTGTAATGGTAGAGCAACTGTATCATTATCTGGAGATCAATCTTCTCATCACCCGCTGCTAAAAGCAATACTTCTTTCAGTATCTGCGCGGAAACGAAGGGATTCGCCACATCTATGGGATTACCCGCGCTGGAGCCCGGCCTGGGCAGTATGGAAATGATCCGGGCTTCTATTTCCTCTTTCAGCCGGGGGATTTCCAGACCAAGGGACTCAGCGACATCACACGCGTTCACACCCAGAGCCCCACCTCCCCCCATAACGGAAACTCCCTTGTATATCTTATGAGGAAGGAGGGAAAAAGCCAGACTGGTTTGCGCCATCTCCATGATGCCTCCCACCTGAACCGCGTTGCACTGTCGAAGTGCCGATCTCCATATTACACCGCTTCCTCCCATGGATGCGGTGTGACTCGCAACCGCCCTGCCCCCCGAATCAGACAGGCCTCCTTTATACACGATCACCGGTTTACGTTCGGCCGTTCTCCGAAGGGCGGAAAAGAAATCCCGTCCATTTTCAACCCCTTCAACATACATGGTTATCACTCCGGTATCGGGATCATCGAGCAGATAGTTCAGAAGCTCGGACTCTCTCAAGTCAGCCCCGTTCCCAAAGCTGACAACCTTGCTGAATCTTACCCCCATCCATTTACCAATGTGGGCAAAATCAACTGACATTCCGCCGCTCTGCGACAGAAAGGCAACCGGGCCGGGTTCTCTGGAAAGATCGGGTCCCGGAATGAGTGTCAGTCCACTTTCAGGGCAATAGATCCCGAAGCAGTTCGGTCCGATAACCCTGATGCCCTTTCCGGCTATCCGTTTTACCTCTTCCTCCAGGGCAGTCCCTTCCGGTGTCTCCGTCTCACTGAAACCGGCGGACAGAATCTCCGCGCCTGCCGCACCCTTCTTTCTGCACGCCTCTAAGGCCTCCGGGACATGCCGGGCGGCGATCGAGATTACGGCAAAATCTACCTCTCCCGGAATCTCTTCCACGGTTTCATATATCTTGAGGCCGTCTATCTCCCCGCCTTTAGGACTCACAGGATATATGCTTCCGGCGAACCCCATCGCCATGAGTGCATTGAACATCCCCCTTCCGAAACCAAATCCCGGCTTGGATGAGACTCCCACGATAACGACGCTTTTGGGGTTGAATATCCTTTCAAAATCGCAAGCTCCTGTCATATATCCCCCTTTTATTTAAGAAATCCGGCCAGTTCGCAAGTAAAGATATTGAGGACTGCGACCGTTTGTATATTGTTCTTTTCATTGGTGTCAAGAAAATAACAGTAAAGAAACCGTCCCAATCTCAATGTCAATCATAACCAACCTATAAACACCATCACGCGTGTCCGGTTAACTGTTAAATAAATTCAATTGGTTGCACAACACGGGTTCCGGTTCTTGCTTGTGAGCGTCCTTAACTAT
>JAFGQD010000162.1 GCA_016935875.1 Deltaproteobacteria bacterium | reverse complement strand
GATTCTCGGATGGAAGCCCAAGACCACATTCGACCAGCTTATCGACATGATGATTAAAACGGACCTCGAACTGGCCGAAAAGGAAAAGATCCTCAACGACGCCGGTTATTAAAAATTGTCGTTGTCACTATGGGAAGAGATATGAACCAGACAGATTCTAAGATTTATATCGCCGGCCATCGCGGCATGGCGGGTACCGCTATCGTAAGGAAGCTTGAAGGCAGAGGGTACTCCAACCTCATCTGCAGGTCTCACGCTCAGCTCGACCTCACAAGACAGCAGGATGTTGAAGATTTCTTTGAAGAGGAACGGCCCGACTATGTCTTTCTTTGCGCCGCGAAGGTGGGAGGTATATTAGCCAACAGCACATACAAGGCCCAGTTTATCTATGAAAACATGATGATAGCCGCTAACGTGATCCATGCCTCATACAAGTATGGCGTCAAAAAGCTTCTGAATCTCGGCTCTTCCTGCATCTATCCCAAGACCGCCCCACAGCCCTTGAGAGAAGAATACCTCCTGACGTCGGAGCTGGAGCAGACGAACGAGCCCTACGCCATAGCGAAAATAGCCGCGATAAAGCTGTGCCGGTATTATAACGAACAATACGGGACAAATTTCATGTCCGTTATGCCCACAAACCTCTACGGCCCGGATGATAACTTTGACCTTGAAACCTCACATGTCCTTCCCGCTTTGATCCGCAAGCTGTACCTTGCAAAACTCCTTTATAAGCAGGATTATCCGGCCCTGTTTCGCGACCTTGAACGATTCGGGAACAGCCTGTCCGCCGGCCCATCCGATAGTCCGGCGCTGATTACCGGGCACCTGTCGGGATTCGGTATCCACCCGGACAGGGTCATTCTGTGGGGCACCGGAGAACCGGAAAGAGAATTTCTCTACGTGGATGACATGTCGGACGCCTGCGTTTTTCTCATGGAGAATTTTGACGCAAAAGACGTTGGTGAATTCATCAATGTCGGCGCCGGAAAAGACATGCCCATACGGGAACTGGCTGAAATGATATCGGGGATCGTGGACTTCGGTGGTTCGATAGAGTGGGACAAGACAAAGCCGAACGGTACCCCGCGGAAACTGCTCGATATATCCAAGATGCAAAACAAGGGCTGGAGAGCAGATACCTCCCTTAAAAAAGGCATAAAAAAGACATACAAGTGGTATGTAGCTCACTTGTAATATTTAAACATTCAAGATTCACGTAAGGAGTTTTCAATTAAAGATATAAGAGTAACAGTTCAACAATTCAATGCTCGCCGCATTCTGGTGACAGGTGGCGCCGGATTCCTGGGCTCGCATCTCTGTGATCGTCTGGTTGTTGAGGGCCACGACGTTTTGTGCCTGGACAATTTCTTCACCGGCAGAAAACAGAACGTGAACCATCTCCTTGGAAAACCCAACTTCGAACTGTTACGTCACGATGTGGTGCAGCCCATTTTCCTCGAAGTGGACGAGATATATAATCTGGCCTGCCCCGCCTCGCCCACCTACTACCAGTACAACCCGGTAAAGACAGTCAAGACCAGCGTTATGGGCGCCATACACATGCTGGGGCTGGCAAAGAGAGTGAAAGCCAAAATCCTCCAGGCCTCCACCAGTGAGATCTACGGAGATCCCGCTGTCCATCCTCAGAAGGAAGACTATCGGGGCAATGTCAACACCATCGGCATACGATCCTGTTATGATGAAGGTAAACGCTGTGCCGAGACCCTTTTCTTCGATTATCACAGGCAAAATAATGTCAATATCAGGATCGTGCGGATCTTCAATACCTATGGACCGAGAATGCAACCGGACGACGGCAGGGTAGTCAGTACCTTCATCGTCCAGGCCCTGAAGAATCAGGATATAACAATCTTCGGGAACGGATCGCAGACCCGTTCCTTCTGTTACGTCGATGACATGATAGACGGTATGATCCGAATGATGAATGGCCCCGATGATTTCATCGGTCCTGTAAACTTGGGCAACTCCGGCGAATTTACCATCCTCGACCTCGCCAAAAAAATTATAGAAATGACACATTCAAAATCAAGGATTATTCACAGGCCTCTCCCTCAGGACGATCCCCGGCAACGCCGGCCCGATATAACCCTGGCAGTAGATAAACTTGGATGGGAACCGAAAATCGACCTCGAAGAAGGTCTCAAAAAAACAATACAATATTTTAAGGGAGATACAAGGGTTACATCTTAAATATGTGGGTTTTATCTCAAGGATATGCAAAGATAATCACTGTGAATATGTAGTGTTGAAGATGTGATCCTCAATCACTCAATCAGTTGAAAGAAAGGAATATGTGTGAAGGTACCATTACTCGACCTGAAACCGCAATTAAAGACAATCGAAAATGATGTGAAACGTGTCGTGAACGAAGTAATCAGCTCCACCAGTTATATCATGGGTTCGAAGGTGGAGAAACTTGAAGGTGAGATAGCGAAATATGTGGGTGTAAGGTATGCCACCGGTGTATCATCGGGGACAGATGCGTTGTTGATTTCTCTTATGACCTTGGATATCGGTCCCGGGAATATCGTCATCACGACACCCTTTTCTTTTTTCGCCACGGCAGGCGTTATTGCAAGACTTAACGCAACCCCCGTGTTCGTGGACATAGATCCCGATACATATAATTTGAGTCCCCATGCCCTCGAAAGATGGCTTGAATCGGAAACGGCACAAAGAGACAGCGTAAAGGCGATCATTCCCGTGCATCTCTATGGCCAGTGTGCGGACATGAATCCGATTCTTGAAATTGCCGGGAAATACAATATACCGGTGATTGAAGATGCGGCACAGGCCATCGGCGCGAGATATCCTTCGAGGTCTGAAATAAAAAAAGCCGGCAGCATGGGTACGATGGGCTGCTTTTCCTTCTTTCCCAGTAAGAATCTGGGATGCATGGGCGATGGAGGAATGGTCGTTACAGACGACGCGAACATTGATGAAAAACTGAAGAAACTCAGAAACCACGGCGCCAACCCGAAATACTACCACGAGCTGATCGGAGGCAACTTCCGGCTTGATCCGATACAGGCAGCGATTCTTTCGGTGAAACTGCCTCACCTCGACAAGTGGCATTCGATGAGACAGGAGAATGCCGCCTACTACGACAGAAATCTAAATATTGAAGGCGTAAAGACCCCCACGGTTGCCTTTAAAAGAGAATATCATATTTACAACCAGTACGTTATATCGATCTTGAATCGAAGGGATGACCTGAGGAAGTTCCTTACGGAAAACAACATAGGCACAGAAATATATTACCCCATACCTTTTCACAAACAGGAGTGCTTCAAGTACCTGGGCTATACATCAGGCGATTTTTCCAACAGCGAATACGCCGCGGAACATACCATAGCGCTGCCGATATATCCGGAACTGACCACCGAAATGCAGGAGTATGTCATCCAAAAAATAATACAGGGCAGATGAGAATGTGTAAAAAGAAACCTGCCGTGTCCATGAGATGCTTAAAAGTGGGGATGATGACAGTATAGTCCGCCTTTTTATGACCCGTCACCGGACGTAAGGAGGTATGTGTATGAAGAACGGTAAAAGAATTCTTGCGCTTCTGGTTGTGTTTATATTGGTGATATCAGTGGCTCCTGCTGCGCTGTCTGATGAGGGGAAAAAGATCAACATCAACACCGCCACAGTGGAAGAGTTGGTCATTCTGAAAGGAATTGGTCCGAAGTACGCTGAAAGAATAGTACGGTACAGAAAAGCCAACGGCCCTTTTGTGAAAGTGGAGGATATCATCACGGTGAAGGGAGTTGGGCCTAAAGTGCTGGAAGTAAATAAAGATATGATGACAGTGGAGTAGACCGGTTTATACGATGCCGGATGATGGGTTGTGAAAAAGTGGAATGTGAAATGAGTATGGATCGTTTAGACAGGGAAATTCTCAATATAATACAGAAGGCGTTTCCTCTAGACGCGAGGCCGTTTCGGACTCTGGGTGCGCTGGTTGGTATCGATGAGGATGATGCCCTGGAACGTGTCAGGCGTCTTAAAGATGAAGGCATTATCCGCAGGATAGGCGCTGTTTTTGATACCGCCAGTCTTGGTTTCACGAGTACGTTGTGTGCCGCACAGGTGCCCGCCGACCGACTTGAAAAGTTTGTACATGTTGTCAATTCGTACCGGGGTGTCACCCATAATTACCTGAGGGACTATGACTATAATGTGTGGTTCACCTTTATAGCGCCTACTCAAAATGAGATTGAAAAGTCGCTGTCGGATATTTCGATAGAGACCGGCATCAGTAATATTATCAGTATGCCGGTCAAACGCAGAGTGAAGATCGACGCGAGATTTAGACTATGATAAAGAGATTGGATCTCTCTATATTGATTGACTTCATTCAACCTCTATGGTATAGGCGGCTCGGCGATGGGTAAAGCCGATAAAAAAAAGATGGTATTCCAGATGGGATATGCTGCGAGCCTTGGACTTGCCATGGTTATTGCAATCTTTGGCTGTCTCATGATCGGGTTGTATCTTGACAAGAAGTTCGGGACGAATAATATTTTTACCCCCCTGTTTTTGTTGATAGGTGTTGCCGCCGGTTTCAGGAATTTCTACCTTTTTATAAAAAGTACCTTTCCAGATAAGGAGAAAGGATCGGACAAGGCCGTAGACGATGGTCGACATTAAGAAAACCATCACGCAGAAAAATATTGAGGTAGGGAACTGGGTGATGCTCGGAGTACTCCTCATAGTGAGTTTTCTGTTCCTGTCGAGCAGGTTTACGCTGGGGGTGCTGCTGGGAGGTCTGATAAGTATAGCAAATTTTCACTGGCTCTCCAGGGATCTTCGGGGTAGCTTTACGAAGCACGCGGATCGGGCAAAGCCCTTTATGATGGTAAAATATTATATACGGTTTATTGTTACGGGAGTTGTGCTTTTTTTTGTCATAACCAGGGCTCCGGCCGATGTATTCGGGCTTCTACTCGGCCTTTCGCTGGTTGTGATAAATGTCATAGTAACGGTTATAGGCGCGAATTTAAAAAATCCACTAAGGAGGTTTAGAAAGAACAATGCATCCTTTTTTATTTTTAGGTAAACTCCCATTTCCACCTCATGTGACCTATACGTGGGTTATTATGCTGTTACTGGCCCTGTTCTCTTTCCTGGCAACGCGGAGACTCAGCATATATCCCGGAAGAGTGCAACATGTGTTTGAAGTGATCCTGGGGGGGATCAGAGATCTGATGCTTGATGTCATGGGGCCTACCGGTCTCAAATTCTTTCCCCTGATAGCGACCATTGCCCTCTTTATTCTAACCGCCAACCTGCTGGGCATTATCCCCGGGTTTGAGTCGCCGACAAGCAATCTCAATACCACCGTTTCCATGGCGCTTGTCGTGTTTGTCTTGACGCATATAGTGGGAGTTTGGGTGCACGGTTTCAAGTATGTAAAGCAGTTCATGGGGCCTGTCTGGTGGATGACTCCCATTATGCTGCCCATCGAACTCGTGAGTCATCTCGCGCGCCCGATTTCTCTCTCAGTGCGTCTGTTCGGGAACATTATGGGTGAGGATCTCGTACTGGCAATCGTCCTGATGCTGGTTCCCTTCCTCGTTCCACTTCCGGTTTTTGTGCTGATGATCTTTACGTCCGCCATCCAGACCCTGGTCTTTATCATGCTGTCGATGATCTATATACAACTGGCGATGGAGGAGGCACATTAGGAAAAGAGGTAACCATTCCTGTTTTTCTGGTCATGGATGTTGAATTGTAAATGGGGGTCAGCCTGACGTGTATCAGGAAGGCCCCCTTTGTTTTTATTCGAAGGTAATGTTGTATTTTTCCAGTTTTCTCTCAAAAGTGGGGCGGGAGATTCCGAGGATTTCGCAGATTTCTCCCTTGTTTTTGTCGTTTTCTCTGATGACCTTCTTGATGTGCATTTCTTCTATTTCGTCGAGGGTCATGGGCCTTTCCGGTTCATCCCGGACGATGGCCCTGTCTGATTCTCCGTTGTTCGCGTCTTCCATGAGATCCGGAAAGTCTTCTCTTCCGAGGATCTGTCCCTTCGAAACAACAGCAGCCCTGACCAGCAGGTTCTCCAGTTCTCTGATATTTCCAGGCCATCTGTATTTGAGAAAGATGTCCATCATCTTGTCGGAAATGCCGGCAATCCGTTTGTGAAGTTCCCTGTTTATCTTGTTGAGCAGGTAATTGACAAGCGGCTCTATGTCTTCGCGCCTTTTTCTCAGCGGCGGGATGTGTATGGACACGATGTTCAGGCGGTAGAAAAGATCATCCCGGAACTTCCCTTCCTTCACCATCGTTCGGAGGTTCTTGTTGGTTGCGGCTATAATCCTCGCGTTTACCTTGACACTGTCTTTTCCTCCGACCCTTTCAAACTCCATCTCCTGAAGCACCCTGAGGAGCTTGGCCTGGAGGTTGATGGACATCTCGCTTATCTCATCCAGAAATACCGTGCCATAGCGGGCAAGTTCGAACTTTCCCTGTTTTCTGGCTATCGCGCCGGTGAAGGAGCCTTTTTCGTGGCCGAACAGTTCGGATTCCAGGAGGGTCTCCACAATGGCGGAACAGTTGACCGCTATGTAGGGCTCATCTCTTGACGTGTTGTAGTGTATGATCTTGGCGATCAGTTCCTTTCCCGTGCCGCTCTCGCCCTGTATCAGTATGGTTGCCTTGTTCTGGGAGGCAACGCCAATGGTTTTGAATACTTCCTTCATCTCATTTCCCGTGCCTATGATATCTCCCACCTTGAAATCGCGCGATGGTTCCATAAGCAGACCGCTGATCTTCTTTTCCAGTTCTATGGTGTTCAGCGCCTTTCTGATGGCTATGTCCAGTTCATCAATGTTGATGGGTTTATGGATATAATCGAAGGCACCTTCCTTCATCGCTTTAATCGTTGTATCCATGTCGTGATGGGCGGTTATCATGATTACCTTGACCTTTTCGTCATCTTCCCGCAGATCCTCAAGGACAGTGAATCCGCTTATGTCGGGAAGTCTTATGTCAAGGATCACCACATCGGGGAGTGTTCCTACGAATTTGTTCAAACCTTCCGTTCCGGTGGAGGCGGTGTGCGCTTCATGCCCCTCCTCTGTCAGGTAGAGTTTCAGACTTTCGCGAATGGATCTGTCGTCGTCAATGACAAGTATCTTGGACATGTTTTGTGCATCTCCCTTTGTTAAAAGTTCAAATGAACTGAGCAGCGCGTGCATTTCGCGCTGCTTGCAGCGGGGTTAGCGAACAAATAATAACATTTTCCTTGCCAGTCGGAGATTCCCCACAACGTGTTGCGGGGAGTTTCAATTCCCATGTCGTATTATCGGAGATCAGCCGAGGAGTCTTGAGAATATTTCTCCGGCTTCGAACCTTCTCCATCAATTATTGTTGGAAAAGCAACGATGACACTGGTTCCCTTTCCCTCTTCGCTCGAGATTTCTATCATGCCCCGGTGCAGGTCCATAATCTTTTTGATCTGTGTGAGCCCTAGTCCGGTACCGTAACTTTTCTTGGTGAAGAAGGGGTTGAAGATATAAGGCATGTCTTCCTTTGAGATTCCACACCCGTCATCTTTGACCTCAACTTGCACCCGGCCATTTGTTTGCCTGACGGATATTGTGAGTGTTCCGCCATCGGCCATCGCGTCGATGGCGTTGTGGTAGATATTAAGAAACGCCTGTTCCAGCATCGCCGGGTCTACGTTCAGAGGGGGGAGGTTTTTCGCAAGGTCCATCTCCACTCGTACATGTTTATCCGACAGGGATTTTTCGGCCATGGCGAGGGCATGGTCGATGATCTTTTCTAAAACCGAAGGTTTTTTTATGGGATCGGAAGGCTTGGCATACATAAGTATGTCGTTAACGAGTTTTTCAAGATGTTCGACTTCCCTCCCGGCGATCTGGAATCTTTTCGAGTCGTTTCCCTCCGGTTTCATACGTTTTTCAAGGATCTGAAGACTCATTTTTATCGAAGAGAGGGGATTTCTGACTTCGTGGGCTATGCCTGCCGACAACTGCCCGATGGCAGCAAGCTTCTGGCTCTCGTAGAATTTTTCCTCCAGGGCCTTGAACTCCGTGATGTCCCTCTGAACGAGGATATAGCGGTCGGTCCCCTTGATCGGCCGGGGTATTATCCGCAGGCTTCTCCGTGAGCCGTCCATTGCGGTTACCGTCATTTCGTAAGGAGTGAATATTCCCTTCTGTGCATCCTTCCATCGATCCAGGACAAACAGCCTGTTTTCCTCGTCAACAAAATCAGCGAAGTGCTTTCCCCCAAACTTCTCGGAGATGACTCCTCCATCTTTCTTCACATCCCTGCTTACATAGTTGATGATCCCGTCCCTGTTGAGATCGAATATCCTGTCTGGCAGGCTGTCGATGATGGACTGGAGATAGTTGTACAATTTTTCGACTTCCCTGCGAAGGTTGATGTTTTCGGTCAGTTCGTTCTGGAGAGTTTCGGCATATTCCTCCAGCTTGATGTCCATTTCTCTCTGCAAAGTCACATCCTGAATTGTTTCAATTGCCGCAATGACCTTTCCACTCTCATCATATATCGGAGCAGCCAGAAAATATATGTGTCGGTTTTTCCCCCCAAGATTTGCGATGTAATCCATGGCCTCGTAAGCTCCCCCCGTAACCGTTGCCGATTCCCGTACATTCTTGGTATCGTAATATTTTTTGAGGGTATCCATATCGGAGTCGACGATTATGTCGGCGATCGTTGGCCGTTTGCTCTTATAAAAGGGGATGGAATGCTGATCCGTACCTATCATGTCATCGGCATCAACACCTGTCAGTTCGGAACAAGCCCTGTTCCAGAGGGTGACGCGATGTTCCCTGTCCAGCACAAAGGTGGGAATCGGTGATCCTTCTATGACACCCTCTGTTGTTTTGTGTTCTTTTAACAGTCTCTCCTGCCACTCTTCGCGTTCCTTGAGGCGTTTCAGTTCTTCCTTGAGGCGCAGTTGCTTTGCTCTGGAGTTGGCTGCAGAGATGCCGACGATAATCACCACGATAATAAGTCCGAGGGTCCCGAATATAATGTTTATAAAACCCTTTCGCGCCAGAAGGATTATCTCATTGTACGGTGTGGCAACCGCGATGAACCAGCGTCCCGAGTCCACATTAATCGGGGCATAGGATACGATGCTCTTTTTGGTTTTACCCCCCACAGCGGAAAGGATATACTCGTCATAGCCCTCTTTCCCTTTCATCAGGGTGTCTTTCAGGGGTATCTCTCCGTGGACCTTTGCGCACTTCAGTGCCCCCAGATCCTTGCCGGTAAAAGACTGATCCGGGTGGGCGATGATTGTGCCGCTGTTGTCCATTATCCAGGCGCAGTATGCTGTTTCGCTTCTGGAGATGAGATAGCGGTCGACAATAGTTGAAAGTGAAAGGATCGACAGAACTGCTCCGGAGAACCTGTTCTCTGAATCGTATTTGGGGACGGCGATAATTACCGGTCGTGATGTGTCTTGTACATTCTTTTGCTTTTCTTCACCCGCCGACAGCAGGTCGCTTATATATGGTTTCCCCGTTTTCCGTATCTCCCGGAAATAGTCGAGGGACTGGAAATTCCTGCCTGCTATTTTTTCAAAGATGGAAGGGGGATATGTACTTGTTATCACGCCGTCATTATTTTCTATTGCTATGCATTCCACTTGTCCCTTCAGGTTATCGTAGATCATCTGTATGGCTTGCACGGTAACTTTCGGCGAGTTTTCCTTGATGTACGGCAGCATGGAAATAATTATCATGCTCTTTTCAACGCTGGAAATAAAATCTTCTATCCCGGTGGCTGTTCCTCTGGCGATGGCTATCTGCTGCCGGCCGAACTGTTCTACTATGCCCTTTTCGCGCGCATGGTTGACTGTAAGCGCCAGAATGAGAATAAATATGATTACAGCTGCTGTGGTCAGCCAGATGGAAAGCCGCATATTAAGAAGCAAAGGCTTGAAGCCATTGTTGTCAGTGCCTGTCTTGTCCATGATTTCTTGAAATTCCAGACTGCCGTATTTTATCTGTTGTCATTTTTCTTTCTGTCTTCATACCACCTGACGGCGAAAATCACATAAACGGACACGGCCGCGCCAAGCGATATAACAAGAGTAACAAGTCCGCTCTGGATACCCACAACCTCTTTACAGATCAACCAGACAACCAGATAGGTTATCACTGTCAGTATCTCCTGCATTGTCAACCTCCTTGCGTTAGCATTCCCATCCGGAAATAAAAGTTTTAAAGGAATGGGCACGGATGCTTTGATACTACAGACCTTGATGTTAATTTTCAATAGAAATCAAGGAATATCCTGGTCTACCCGGTGAAAATAGCTGTTGGCTGATGAGTATAAGGATTTATCATTTTGGCAGTTGGAGCATGCATCCTGAACAAATTTTACGGTATCTGTTGGCAAATATACACACATTACTCAGGAGTCAGGAGCCACAAGAGTAGATAGAGGCGACTTGGGCCGCTCAAAGTGATGGAGGGAGGCTAAAGACTTCCTTTTCCCTTAAGGATGGCGACTGCCGTCTGATTAATAACAAAGATTCCGGCATTGATTTTGGCTGTATTCTGACACCGGGTCATTCCACTTTTCGTTCAATCTATCTGTTCAATTGAATGAAATGTTAAACTGGACATCTTCGTATATTCTCCCGCATCGCAGGGAGAATATATAATATAAACAATAATTGCAGAATGTTAAACAGAAAGATGCTTGGGAAGCGATAACTGGCATGTCTGTTGCAAAAGAACGGGCGGTTTCAAAAGGAGCCATGCCCAAAAGATTTTTGTGTAATATGTACGAATAAAAACCAAGTATCAAAGAGGAAAGGAGAAAAAAATGTTAAGGAAATCTGTAAAATGGGGATCAACCCTGCTGGCTGCGTCGGCGGTCCTGTTGTTATCTTCACCGATGGTATTTGCAGCTGAGACCCTCCCGGATGAAGGGGGAGCTCTGATAAAGGTTATCTTTGCCGTAGGTGCTATGATAGGAGCCGGTTTGGCAATCGGTCTCGGGGCGATAGGAGCCGGCGCCGGTATCGGTAATGCCGCGAATGGAGCCTGTAGTGCGGTTGGAAGGAATCCCGGTGTTCAGGGAAAGATCATGATGACAATGCTGGTCGGTATGGCTATGGCGGAATCAATCGCCATTTATGCCCTTGTCGTTTCGCTTGTTCTTCTCTATGCAAACCCTTACACAAGTTTTCTTTGGGGTTAATCAGCGCTGAGCAACTAACTTCAAAATTAACAAACG
>JAFGQD010000161.1 GCA_016935875.1 Deltaproteobacteria bacterium | reverse complement strand
TGTTGAGTGATATTGAATGTATCTGATATTCAAAATTTCTTGCCGGGCAGTTTTATGTATCAGGCCAACGATATTACTTTTTCTTTGCGGCTTTTGCTTTTTCAGACTCTTCCTTATCAGCGGCTTTTGCTTTAGCCAGCTCTGCCTTGTACTTTTCCGCCTCAGCCTTTGCTTTTTGCAGTTCTTCTTTGGCAGCGTCCAGATCCGCCGAACTGGCTGCTTCTTCTTCTTTCGATTTCATCTGGTCCTTCATCTCGTCGAAGCCGACATATATGGCAAGAGCGCCTCCCAGCAAGAGAATGATCGGGATTCCACCCGCGAGCAGAATAAAAAACTCTTCCCACCAGATTCCCAAACCGATAAGCCCCAGGACCGCCGCTACGGCTCCGCCTATTAATACCTTCATGATCCTATCCCCTCCCTATATAAAAATTTTATTATATCTGTTATAGCAAAAACATGGCAACAATCTAGAATTGAGTTTTTTTAGCTAACATAAAAATGAAATGCAGGCAAGTTCAAAATGGATAAAAAGAGCTTGCCTAAAAAGAAATATTGCATTATTTTTATAAGTCTTCAGATAGACTTATAACATGAAAGACTCCTGGTTCGATAAGGGGTCACGGAAAGGGTGCGAATGGTGGAGCTTGATTTTGAGAAGGGAGACGGGCTCATTCCTGTTGTGGCTCAGGATTATGAGACGAACGATGTGCTGATGCTTGCCTATATGAATAGAGAGGCATGGCTGAAAACAGTGGAAACCGGCAGGGCCACGTACTGGAGCAGATCAAGGAATACTCTCTGGATTAAGGGTGAAACATCGGGTAACGTTCAGATAGTCAGGGAAATCCTGGTGGATTGCGATTTGGACACACTTGTCCTTAAAGTGGATCAAGGGGGCGGAGCCGCGTGTCATATGGGCTATAGATCCTGTTTTTACCGAAGGGTTTCAGATGGGAAAATGGAAATAATTGGTGAGCGGATATTTGATCCGGAGAAAGTGTATAAAAAATGAAGAAATTGAAGCTGGGAATACCGAAAGGGAGTCTTGAATCCAATACGATTGAGCTTTTCAAGAGGGCGGGATGGGTCATAACCTACGATGCAAGAAGCTATTTTCCCGATATCGATGATGAAGACATTTCATGCGCTCTTGTAAGAGCACAGGAAATGTCCCGATATGTTGATGACGGAACCATTGACCTTGGTCTTACCGGGAAGGACTGGATTCTGGAAAATGGATCTGATGTTGTTGTGGTTCGGGATCTTATATATTCAAAAACGTCTACGCGACAGGCCAGATGGGTGCTTGTGGTAAGAGAAGATTCTCCCATAAAAACCATAGAGGATATAGCCGGGAAGAAAATATCCACTGAACTGGTAAACTTCACCCGTAACTACCTTGAAGAAAGAGGCATAGAGGCTCATCTGGAATTTTCCTGGGGTGCCACGGAGGCCAAGGTGGTCGAGGGTCTTGTCGATGCTATTGTGGAAGTTACAGAAACGGGAAGCACCCTCAGGGCCAATAATTTAAAGATCATCCATGAGCTTATGAAGACGAATACCCAGCTGATTGCCAGCAGAAGGGCCTGGGATGACCCATGGAAGAGGAGAAAGATAGAACAGATAAGCGCACTTCTCTGGGGATCACTTATGGCCATGGGCAAGGTCGGCCTTAAGATGAATGTTGGTAAGGAAAACCTTGGTGGAGTTGTTCTATTGCTTCCCTCCCTCAAGGCACCAACTATTTCGGGATTGTATGACGAGAACTGGTTCGCCATTGAAACCGTTGTAGACAAGGGTATAGTCAGAGAGTTGATACCACTTCTTCAGGAGGCCGGGGCTGAAGGCATAATAGAATATCCTCTTAATAAGGTATTGTAGAAGGAGGTCTGATACTATGACAAGAAAGAAAAAAATAACCAGAAAAACCACGGAGACGGACATATCTGTCGAGATAAATCTGGATGGAGAAGGGACGGGGCAGATATCCACAACGGTACCCTTTCTTGATCATATGTTCACCCTTTTTGCAAAACACGGTTTTATCGATCTGAGTGTGAAAGGGAGTGGGGATACGAATGTAGATTATCATCACCTTGTGGAAGATCTGGGCATATGCTTCGGAAAGGCGGTAAAGGGGGCATTGGGAGACAAAAAAGGAGTAAGCCGGTACGGTTCCGCCTTTGTGCCCATGGATGAAACCCTGTGCCATGTCTGCATTGACATTTCCGGGAGACCATACCTGGTTTTCATGGCCGATTTTGGTGGTAAAAAGATACGGGATTTTGATCCCCTTCTCCTTGAGGAATTTTTTAAGGCCTTTTCGGATCACGGGGGAATAACCTTGCATGTAAATGTCAGATATGGTAAGAATCCTCACCACATAGCTGAGGCTATCTTCAAGGCATTTGCCCGCGCTTTGAAGGAGGCTGTCTGTATGGATGATCGAATCCAGGGTGTATTGTCAACGAAGGGGAGTCTTTAATGCCCGAACGCAAACTGTTCTTTTTCCCAACCCTACAGTGTACTGTTTCGTAAAGAGTCAGTTTTTTCGCGCAGGACCATTTTGAGGATGCTGTCATCTTCCGGCTGAATTGAACAGCGAACGCTAACCCTGCTGCTTGCGGCGAGGTTAGCGAGCGAATAAAAAATAAACATGTTCCATATCAATCGGAGATTCCCCGCAACTTGTCGCGGGGAGCTTCAATCCCGATACATCGGGACTAATACTCTTCCGTCTTCGACTGGATCAAACAGTTTGATTTTATAATGCCGGTTGAACCCGTTGCAGTAGGTGATCGGCAGACCCTGAAGGGGGTGATAATCATAAAAAAGCATCTTTATTCTTATTATTTGTTTGGGATTCTTTTTTACGGAGTGATATTTCTTGCACTTCTTGCCGGTTGTGTTTCTCAAAACGCCGGTAGGGTAACTACCCATCGCCAGGGAGATATTTCCGGGTTACAGAAGATTGCCGTCCTACCCTTTCAGGCCATCATTTCCGGTGATCCCGCTGCACAGGTTACCCGATGCCCCATTTCGGGAGCAACCTTCAGGACGTGTGAATTTTCGGGAAATCCCGAGAAAAAGATAGAGGAACTGTTTGTTAAAGGGCTCAACCTTTCCGGAGGATACACCGTGATACCCCCCGAGCAAGTCGATGGTGTGTATAAAAGGGTATCCACCGACTCGCCCGGTGAATCCCCTCTGAAGATACTGACAACGGTTGGGGGAAAGATCGGTGCGGACGGCATTATTGCAGGGCACCTTTTCTACTACCGGGACAGGAAGGGCTTTGGTTATTCCGTGAAAAATCCCGCTTCGGTAGCCTTCTGTGTGCATCTTATCCGGACCCGGGATGGTGTGCCGGTATGGAAGGGTGTTTTTGACAAGACCCAGAATTCATTGATGGAAAATATCCTGGATATCTTTCCCTTTATACGAGGCGGTGGAAAATGGATGACCGCGGAAGAGTTATCGCAGGAGGGCATCAAAGAGATCTTGAAGGACTTTCCAGGATTGAAAGGAAACTGATAATTGCTTGTAATACCTGCTATAGATTTGAAGGATGGAAAGTGCGTACGCCTTCTTCAGGGTGACTTCAACCTGTCTACCGTTTATTCGGATCATCCTCCGGATATTGCCGCAAGATGGCAGGGAAAGGGGGCGAAGCGCATCCATGTGATAGATCTTGACGGTTCCCGTGACGGATTGCCCCGCAACAGGGACGCGATCGAAAAGATCGTCCGCGCGGTGGATGTTCCCCTGCAGGTGGGTGGGGGGATACGGGACATGAAAACCGTTGATGATTATATCAATATGGGTGTCAACTATGTTATACTAGGAACCGTTGCCCTGAAGGACAGGAATTTTGTTCTTGAAGCGTGCGCGACTCATCGGGGGAAAATAATTCTTGCCCTTGATGCCCGTGACGGCAGGGTCGCGATTGAGGGTTGGACCGAGAGTACCGACCGGTCTCCCATGGAGATTGCGTCAGAGTATGAAGGGTTCGGGCTGGACTCTATCATATACACGGATATACAGCGGGACGGAATGGAATCGGGGGTTAACATTGAATCCACGAAGATGCTCGCGGAATCAGTCGATATCCCGATTATTGCTTCCGGGGGTGTTGCGAATATCCATGATATTGAAAAGTTGCTCGAAGCAGGAGAATCGAGGATAATGGGTGTCATTACCGGCAAGGCCCTCTACACCGGGGCCTTGAAACTGGAGGATGCCATAGCCAGAATTGCAGGGTTTGCAGGAGGTCTTTGAGATGAAAGAGTGTATATTCTGCAGAATCATACGCGGCGAGATACCCGCGAATATTATCTATGAGTCAGAGGAGGCACTTGCATTTGACGATGTCAATCCGATGGCCCCCGTTCATGTTGTTGTCGTACCGAAAACACACGTGGCAACTCTTATGGATATCTCCGGCGGCGACACGATGAAAGGGCTGACTGCGGCGGTACAGGAAGTTGCAAGAATCAAGGGGATTGACAGAAAGGGCTTCAGGACCGTCATCAACTGTAATGAGGATGGCGGCCAGGTAATCTTTCACCTCCATGTTCATATTCTGGGGGGCAGGAAGTTGAATGATGATATGGGTTAAATCGGGATTAGAGTGTAAGAAGGAAAGGTATATCTGAAATGGAAATAATAGACAGAGTATCGAGCGAAATGGTCAAGGCCGCCAAGGATAAAGATAAGGCGAAGTTGTCTGCTCTTCGTATGATCAAATCGACTTTGCATAACAGGGAGATAGATTTAAAGGATACCTTTGGAGAGAAAGAAATTCTGCAGGTTTTGTCCTCCATGATAAAACAGAGGAAAGACTCTGTTGAACAATTCAGAAACGGGGGAAGACCGGAACTTGCGGAAAAAGAGGAAAAGGAGATCGAGGTAATCCGTGGATTCATGCCGGAGCAGATGTCGGAAGAAGAGATACACGCACAGATCGAAGATGCCATAAAAGAAGCCGGTGCGACAAGCATTCGGGACATGGGAAAGGTCATGAAACTTCTGATGCCCAAGTTAACGGGAAAGGCCGACGGGAAAGCTGTAGGTGAAACGGTTAAGGCGAGATTGTCCTGAGCAATGCTTTTGTCCATAGAGGTAAGAACAGTTTGAAGGGATATATTCCTCAGGAAAAGATAGGAGAGATAAAGAGCAGGGTAAATATCGTGAATCTTATTTCCGAGTATGTTACCCTGAAAAAGGCCGGCAGAAATTTTGTCGGCCTCTGTCCTTTTCACAAGGAGAAAACACCTTCTTTCAGTGTTAATCCTGAAAAACAGATATTTTACTGCTTCGGTTGTGGAGAAGGTGGAGATATCTTCGCCTTTTTGATGAAGATAAACGGTACCAGTTTTGCCGAGTCGGCAAGATATCTGGCCAACAAAGCGGGGATAACCATACCTGTCAGGAAAATGACCGGTACGGAAAGGACGGTTGCAAGCGAGAAGGAAAAGCTTGACAGAATAAACGCTATGGCAGCGGATTATTTTTCCGACCAGCTCTCTTCTGAGAATGGCCGGGTGGCTCGTGATTATCTTAACAAGAGAAAGATGGGGGCTGCCATAACCACCGAATTTCGACTGGGTTATTCCCCGGAGGGGTGGAGCCGCCTTGCCAACTATTTTGAAAGCAAGAAGGTTCCTCTCGTGCTTGTCGAAAAAACCGGGCTTATCATATCGAAAGGAAAGAACAGATTCTATGACCGGTTTCGCGGGAGATTGATTTTCCCGATAGAAGATTTGAGCGGCAGAGTCGTGGCTTTCGGCGGACGTGCTATCGGTGACGATTTACCCAAATATCTCAACTCTCCTGAGTCTCCCGTATATACAAAGGGCAGGATCTTGTATGGCATGTATAGGACAAAAGACGACATCCGTACTCAGGACTGTGTTATAATTGTGGAGGGATATGTTGATCTTCTCTCCCTTCGGGATGCGGGGGTGAGCAATGTGGTGGCAACGCTTGGCACCGCTTTGACCAGGGATCAGGTCGAGCTGATCAGGCGATTCACACGGAATGTTGCCGTCATCTTTGATCCGGATGAGGCGGGCAGGCATGCGGTGGAACGCAGCCTGAAACTGTTTCTTGAGGAAAATATGCATGCCAGGGTAGTCGTTCTCCCCGAAGGATATGATCCTGACGACTATGTGAAAAAGTTTGGTCCGGAGGCCCTGGATGATGTTATCACCCATTCCCCGATGATGGTGGACTACTATATAGAAAATATGATGGGTAACAGCGGTACCCTTGAAGACAATCTTGATGTGAGCAGGGATTCAATCTCTTTTATTAGCAGCATCAGTGACCGGGTTGAACAAAACCTGTTTATAAAAAGGGTATCCGAAAAGCTTGGCATTGATCAGGGTCTTTTAAAAGACAAGGTACGGAAGTCATCTGTCCATTCCCAGACCACCGGCAGGACCACGTCTCCGGAAAAGAGGACGGAAACAATTGACAAACTGGAATTAAACCTTATCTATATGATGATAGAGTACCCCGAAAAAATTCCTGTGGTGGTTCGAGATGATATATTGAATTGTTTCGCTTCAGAAACATTGAAAGAACTGGGAAAGGCAATAACCGGGGGAGTGGATGACACCATCGGTCGGGTCGGCGATCTGGAAGATGGTCCAGTGAAGGAGGGCATCTTGAAATTGATGATGGAGCGCCCTTTCTCCGATAAAGAGGTTGCCGACAGGGTCTTTGATGATAATCTTAGACAGATACGGAACAAATGGTACAAGGGCAGGCGCAATATACTGAAGCGGAAACTGATCAGAGCCCAGGACGCGAACGACAGAGAGTTAAGCGACAGCCTGCTACGGGAAAGGGATAGATTGTTAAAGGAAGAGAGAGGACTATTCGAAAATGGGAAAAACGATCAAGTCGGATGAAGTAAACAAACTTATTTCACTGGGTCAAGGGAAGGGGTTTCTCACGTACGATGACATTAATGATATGTTACCGTCCGACATTATATTTTCAGATCAGATAGACGATATTTTGATATTATTCCATGAGAAAAATATCAAAGTTTTCGATGTCGACAAGGATGGAAAGGTTATAGAGAGTTCGGACGACAGTACGTCCCTAGAGGAACCGGAAGAAATAAAAACTGAGGAGATACAGCCTCTTCCCATAGCTTCGCTGGGTAAAACCGGAGATCCCGTGAAACTGTATCTGCGGGAAATGGGTCAAGAGTCTTTGCTGAGCCGCGAGGAAGAAGTAACAATAGCAAAAAAGATTGAAAAGGGAGAAAGGAAGATCATGGAAACCCTTTTCAGCCTGCCTATTTTCATAAAAGAGATTGTGGATATAGGAGACAAACTCAGGAATAACGAAATAAAGATTAAAACAGTTGTTGATAATCTTGAAGACGAGAGTGGTTTTACTGAAGAGGATGTGTATCGGGAAAAGGTGCAGAACTTTACCGCCAAGGTGGCAAAGTTGGATGCAAGAAATGACTTGTTAAGAGCAGAGTTGAAAAGGGAACAACTGGATGATTCTGAGAAACAAAAGAAACAGAAGGAGTTAGAAAAAAATTTCAAAAAGATCATAAAACTCTGTAGAGATGCAAATCTTAATAAGAGGCGTATCAATGGAATGGTTACGGAACTCAAGAACGCCGTTGCCGAACTTGACAAGGGTGATAAGAAAATAGAGTCATGCAAGAAACGAGCGGAAATGTCACTCAACGCTCTGGACAAAATCTTCTCCCGGATGAGAAATGGGGAAGAAACACTGGTTTCCGAAGAGAGCGGTATCCCGGTTAGAGAATTGAGAGAATATGAAAGGACAATCAGGCAGGCGCGTAATGACAGAAAAAGGATCACAGGGAAGATCGGCGCGTCCGCAGAGATTCTACAGGCGGTAATCACTTCCATAAAAGAGGGCGAGAAGGAGGCGGACCTGGCGAAAAGAAAATTGATAAAGGCGAACCTCAGGTTAGTCGTAAGCATTGCCAAAAAATACACAAACAGGGGACTGCAATTTCTCGACCTTATTCAGGAAGGGAATATAGGGTTGATGAAGGCCGTTGAAAAATTTGAATACCAGAGAGGATATAAATTTTCCACCTATGCGACCTGGTGGATACGGCAGGCCATCACGAGAGCCATAGCGGACCAGGCACGGACGATACGGATACCGGTTCATATGATTGAAACCATCAACAAACTTATCAGAACTTCGCGGTATCTGATCCAGGAACTGGGTAAAGAGCCCACCCCGGCCGAGGTTGCGGAGAAGATGGAATTCCCTCTGGATAAAGTGAGGAAGGTATTGAGGATTGCCAAGGAGCCGATATCTCTGGAGACCCCTATCGGCGAGGAAGAAGACAGCTCTCTCGGGGATTTTATAGAGGATAAAAAAATCATGTCTCCCTCCGATGCCACTATGAGTATGGATCTTGCCCAGCAGACCAGAAAGATACTGGCCACCCTGACACCGCGCGAGGAGAAGGTCTTGAGGATGCGTTTCGGCATCAGCGAAAATGCTGACGTAGGGCTGGATCGGAGGAAGGGTACCGTATATTCGGATGAAACCATGGAACGGGCCAGAGGGATTGAAGATAACGTCTTAAAAAAGATGCGTGGGGCATCCCGAAGGAGGGAAATAAAGGGAGGAATCAAGTAGAAAACCATGTTGCAAGTCGAAATATCAAGAGATGACGCATCCTCTTTTTGCGTAATCGGGTTCAATCGCAGATAGCAACGGCCTCGATCTCTATCGGGGAATCTTTAGGCAGACGGGCTACCTCCACACAGGACCGGGCCGGGCGAGAGACCCCGAAATACTCCTCGTATATGTTGTTGAACTGTTTAAAACAGTTCATGTCTGTCAGGAAAATCATAACCTTTATAACGCGATGAAGGTCAGATCCTCCTGCCTCCAGTATTTCCTTGAGGTTGTTCAGAACCGCACGTGCCTGGAGTTCAAAAGGCCCTTGCACAGGTTCTCCGGTTTTCGGGGTAATGGGGATTTGCCCGGATATGTACAACCAGCCTCCGGCTTTGACTGCCTGAGAATACGGACCAACCGGTCGGGGGGCCTTATCGGTATCGATTATGTTTTTATCCATGACGTTCTCATCTCCTTTCGATGTTCCACTTGACAACAAGACCGGAAAGATGTCAACAAAATAGTAGAAAAAATTTGATGGATAGAGATCTTTGGAAAACCGGTTTTTCAAAGATCCGACATTGTTCACTTGGAATTTTTTATGAAAGATGTACTGACGGTTACAGAACTGACCAGGGCCATAAAAAACTTTCTGGAATCAGCGTTTGACGTCATATGGGTCACGGGCGAGATCTCCAATCTTCGCCGTCCCGGCTCGGGCCATGTGTATTTTACCCTCAAGGACGAAGGCAGCCAGATAAGGACGGTTGCTTTCAGGAACGCCGCGGACAGGATAGGATTTGATCTTGCAGACGGAATGAAGATAGTATGCAGGGGAAAGCTGAATGTCTACCCTGCAAGGGGCGAGTACCAACTCATCATAGATGCCGCGGAGCCGAGGGGTCTGGGAGCCCTTCAGATGGCCTTTGAGCAGCTCAAGGAGCGTCTGGGAAAAGAGGGTCTGTTCGATCCTTCTCACAAAAAGGACATCCCCTTTCTGCCGGAGAAGATCGGGGTCGTTACATCACCTTCAGGCGCGGCCATCAGAGACATCTTGCATATCACCGGCAGAAGATTCCCATCCGTTGACATAATTATTGCCCCTGCTGGGGTACAGGGAGCGGAAGCGCCCCTGGAGATATGTGATGCCATATCGAATCTGAACTCTATTGGTGTGGATGTCATTATTGTTACCAGAGGAGGGGGATCGATTGAGGACCTGTTTTGTTTTAATGATGAAAGGGTTGCCCGGGCGATCTACTCTTCAAAAATTCCTGTCATATCGGCCGTCGGCCATGAGATTGATTTTACCATCGCCGATTTTGTGGCTGATCTCAGGGCGCCGACCCCCTCCGCTGCCGCCGAACTGGTTGTGCCCGACAGGAAGAATCTGATCGAAAGAACTAATAGATTGAACTCGCGATTAATACATATCTGCAGTGCGTCGTTGCGGGGATTGGAAGACAGACTGGTTTTTATCATAGAAGGCTTGCGTGATCCGAGAGGGAAAATTGCCGACTTGCGCATGGGACTGGATGACTGGTACAGTAGGTTATCAGGGGGGCTGCGGCGAACCCTTGAAATGTATGCGAACAGTCACTGTTCCGCAAATAGGGTGCTGATACGTCTCTCCCCCGGGACACGGATTCGGGAGTTGCACCGCGAAATCGAAAATTTGAAGAGAGAGTTGGGTGTAAGAGCCGGATTTTATATGGACAATCTGAAGGTCATACTTCAAAAAGATATGTCCGTATTAGATAACCTGAGTCCTCTTTCCGTGCTGAAGAGAGGATTTGGTATCATACGATTGCCTGACGGAAACATCGTCAGAGATGTGGCTATGCTCGCGATAAACAGCAGTGTCGATGTTAAGGTTTCATCGGGAAGCTTCAAGGCAAGGGTAATCAAAATTTCACAGGAGCAAAGAAATGACAGAGAAAAAATTTGAGAAGGCCCTGGAGAAGCTGGAAGGGATTGTAAGAAAGATGGAAGAGGGGAATATGTCCCTCGAAGAGTCGCTTAAGGCATTTGAAGAAGGAATCAAACTTTCCCGGTTTTGCGCTGGCAAGCTGGATGAGGCGGAGAGAAAAGTCAAGCTCCTTCTGAGGGAGGGAGATGTACTACAAGTAAGACCGTTTGGAGAAAAGGATGAAGGTGGTGAAAAACCGGGAAATATCTCTTGAAGAATATCTCGAGGCAAAAAAGAACATTGTTGACAGGGCTCTTGACGAGTACCTTCCGGAAATGAGCGGGCCTTTCTCTGAGATCTCTGAGTCAATGAGATATACCCTGTTTGCCGGTGGAAAGAGGATACGGCCTGTGCTGTGTATGGCTTCCGCTGAAGCGGTTGGCGGCAACGCAGACTCAGTGCTGCCTGTTGCGTGCGCCATTGAGATGATCCATACGTATTCTCTGATACATGATGACCTGCCATTAATGGACAATGATGACTACAGGAGGGGAAAGCCTTCAAATCATAAGGTATTCGGAGAGGGTGTGGCAGTCCTTGCGGGAGATGCCCTTCTCACAGAGGCCTTTTCCCTTATGTCAGGGGTAATCCCGCAGATCTCTCCTGAAAAGAGCCTGGCTATCATTCATGAAATCTCGACGGCTGCGGGATTCCGGGGGATGATTGGCGGCCAGGTGGCAGATCTCAAGGCAGAGGGTGAAAAAGTGGATATGGAAACGGTGAATTACATACATTCCCATAAAACGCAGGCACTGATAACCGTTTCCATACGGGCAGGTGCGATAATAGCCGGCACCGGCACAGATGATCTGAACGCCCTCTCGGAATATGGAAAAAAAACGGGGCTTGCCTTTCAAATAGCCGACGATATTTTAGACATTGAAAGTTGCAGGAAAATCCTGGGAAAAGACACCGGTAGTGATGAGGAACTCAAGAAAGCGACCTATCCGGCGCTGATCGGTCTTGAAGAGTCCAAAGAGAGAATGCAAAAGCTTGTGGAAGATGCGTTAGCGGACATACGTCATTTTGATGAAAAGGCCGAGCCTCTGAGAATGATAGCGAGGTTCATCGCCGAACGAAAGTCATAGTTTTTAAAGATCTGGAGAATGTTTTTATGGATGAAAAGACAGGCATATTAGAGGGAATAAACGGTCCTGAAGATATCAGGTGTCTTAGCATTGAAGAATTGGGCACCCTTGCAGGAGAAATCAGGCAGGAGATACTGACGGTGGTTTCTAGAAATGGAGGCCATCTTGCGGCATCTCTGGGGACGGTGGAGCTTAGTCTGGCCATTCATTACGTGTTTAACACGCCCGTGGACAAAGTCGTCTGGGATGTCGGACACCAGGCCTATGCGCACAAGATCATTACCGGCAGGAGAGATGATTTTCATACACTCAGAAAGATGGGGGGGTTGAGTGGTTTTCCGAAAAGAGGAGAAAGTGTGTATGATGTTTTTGGCACCGGGCATAGCAGCACCTCCATATCCGCCGCTTCCGGCATCGCCGATGCCAGGTGTCTTAAGGATGATGATTTCAAGGTCATTGCGGTCATTGGAGATGGTTCAATGACTGCCGGAATGGCATTTGAAGGCCTTAACTGGTCTGGAGGAAGGAAAAAGGACATGATCGTTATCCTGAATGATAATGAGATGTCCATTTCGCCCAACGTTGGCGCCCTGTCGTCGTACCTGAATCGCATTATGGCGGGACAGCAGATTACGAAACTGAGGACAAAAATCCGTGATTTTATGAAGACCGTGCCCGGTATTGGAGAACATGTCATTAAATTTGCCAGGCAGGCGGAAGAATCGTTAAAGGCGTTTATCGTTCCCGGAATCCTGTTTGAAGAGCTGGGTTTCAAGTATATTGGTCCACTCGAAGGGCACCGACTTGATCACCTGATAAAGAATCTCCAGAATGTGAAGGCACTGGGAAGGCCCGTCCTGGTTCATGTTATTACCAAAAAGGGGAAGGGTTACAGATTTGCCGAAGAGGAACCGTCCAGATTCCATGGCATAGGATCTTTTGATATCGCTACGGGAAAATCTATTGAATCAGGTACTGCCGGGCCATCTTACACGGGGGTTTTCGGTCGTGCGATGGTGCAACTGGCGCGCGATAATCCTTCAATTGTCGCGATAACGGCTGCTATGACAGGAGGGACCGGGCTTGACCAGTTCGCACGGGATATTCCTGAAAGGTTTTATGATGTCGGCATTGCCGAACAGCATGGTGTCACATTTGCCGCGGGTTTGGCCACAGAAGGATTTATACCGGTGGTCGCCATATATTCCACCTTCCTGCAGAGGGCATATGACCAGGTGCTTCATGATGTGTGCCTTCAGAACCTGCCCGTTGTTTTCGCCCTTGACAGGGGGGGAATCGTGGGAGACGATGGCCCCACTCACCACGGACTTTTTGATTATTCGTACCTTCGATCCATTCCGAATATCGTTGTGATGGCCCCTAAGGACGAGAATGAACTCCAGCATATGCTCAAGACTGCCGTGGAATGCGAAGGCCCCGCTTCAATACGGTATCCCCGGGGTGAAGGAATAGGCGTTCCTCTTGATCAAACACCGGAGAGTATCGAGATAGGAAAGGCCCAGATCGTCCGCGAGGGCGCCGATGTGGCCATAATCGCCATAGGCTCCACGGTATATCCTTCCCTAGCAGCCGCCCAGATGCTTGCGGGTAAGGATATCGAGGCGACCGTTGTCAACAGCCGCTTTGTAAAACCCCTTGATAAGGCTCTGTTGTGCGAGATAGCAACCTCGTTCAAGAAGATTATTACAGTTGAAGAAAATGTCCTTATGGGAGGGTTCGGCAGCGCGGTCCTTGAATTATATGAAGAGGCGGGGATTTCCGGAGTTACCGTGAAGAGACTTGGCATCAGGGACGAATTCGTGGAGCATGCGACACAAGACCAGTTGAGAAGAAAACATGGCATTGATGCGGATGGCATAGCAATGGCTGTTCAAAAGATGATGGGCGAATGAGCTCGTGAGGGGTCTTTGCGCCCCCAGTGGTGGCACGCTACACACAACAGATTTCCTGAGTTGTTTCGAAACTCAAGATCTTGAACCCTTTTTTTATAAACCCGGAACTCGAAATTTGAAACCCGAAACTCGAAAATCAAAAATCAGGTTGGACAAGCTTCTGGTCGACAGGGGCATCGCGGCGACCGGTGAGAAAGCCAGGGCTCTCATTATGTCGGGCCTGGTTGTGGTTGAAGAAGAGAGGATTGACAAGGCGGGAACCCTCGTGCGCCATGATGCCGGCATACGGATCAAGGGAGGAGAAAACCCCTATGTCAGCAGAGGAGGATTAAAACTCAAGGGGGCCCTGCTCTCCTTCGGTGTTGATGTGAAGGATATGGTAGCCCTTGATATCGGCGCTTCCACGGGTGGATTTACAGATTGTCTCCTTCAGGAGGGGGCAAAAAAGATATATGCGATAGATGTAGGGTACGGCCAGCTTGACTGGAAGCTCAGGACAGACAGGAGAGTAATACTGTTTGAGAAAACCAATATCAGATACTTTTCAGGTGAAGGTATAGAGGATACAATAGACATGGCAGTTATAGATGTCTCTTTTATTTCCCTGAGACTGGTGTTGCCCGTCGCGGTTAAACTCACAAGCGAGAATGCCGTCATCCTTGCCCTGATCAAGCCGCAGTTTGAGGTGGGCAGAGACGAAGTAGGCAAGGGGGTTATCAGAGATTCCAAGTTACACAGAAAAGTTGTTGAGGAAATCGTAGGATTTTCGGGGGAACTGGGTCTCGAAACGGTGGGCACCTGCGAGTCACCGATTACCGGTCCGGCCGGAAACAGAGAATTTTTTCTGTACGCCAGAAAACATGCCGAAAATTGACACGGAAATGAACGATGGGAATTAAACTTGCCGAAACGGCAGGCTTCTGCATGGGTGTGAAGAGGGCGGTTGACATAGTCCTCGAGATTGCCCGCCATAAAGGGGATAAAGAGGTGTTTACATACGGCCCTCTTATACACAACCCTCAAACGGTCCAGCTTCTCAAGGAACGGGGCATTGTTCCTCTGGATAGTATTGACCGGATTCAGGACGGAATCATAGTTATCAGGGCTCATGGAGTATCACCTCTGGAAAAGAAAAAGATCAGAGAAAAGGGAGTAGAGATTGTGGACGCCACCTGTCCCAAGGTTGCAAGCGTCCAGGCGATAATCAAAAAGTATGCAGCACTCGGTTATTCGATTATCATAGTCGGCGATAAAGAGCATCCGGAAGTTGCCAGCCTCCTGGGTTATTCATCCGGTAGAGGGGTAGTTATTAATGACAAAAAGGATGTCGACCATCTTCCGCGACACGATAAGATGTGTGTTGTTGCCCAAACCACACAGGATTCTGCGGGCTATAAAGCGATAGCCAAAGAAATTACACTCAAATTTCCCGGAACCATGGTCTTTGATACCATATGTGATTCAACTGAAATGAGACAGGCCGAGATCAAAGAGCTGGCCTCTAAAATGGACGGGATCATCATTGTAGGCGGGAGGGACAGCGCGAACACTCGGAGACTTGCCACGATATCTCAAGGGTGCGGGACCCGAACGTGTCATATCGAGACAGCCGAGGAACTTGACGGCATGGATCTCAGCGGGTGTAAAAACATAGGCGTCTCTGCCGGGGCATCCACACCAAACTGGATCACTGAAGGCGTGATAGATTATCTTACCCACAATCGAAGAGAAACCGTACCGTGGAAGCTGAGAGGTCTTTACAATCTCTGGATATTTCTCGTCAGGACAGATATCTCTTCAGCGATTGGTGCCGGATGTCTCTCCCTTGTCAGCATGTTTCTTCAAGGACTCAGGGTGAATGTTTCAAATATTCTGATTGCCGCTTTATGTGTATTTGCGATCCATACCATCAACAGACTGCAGGAAAGAAGTTTCGGAAGGATTCAAGGAAGCTTCAGGGAGGCTTCCTATATAAAAAACCGGGGCATCTATATGACCATGGCAATAGCCTCTCTAGCGCTTGCGTCCGTGCTTTCATTTTTAGGAGGCCTGGTGACCTTTATTCTGGTCGGGTTTATTTCACTCTCCGGTGTGCTCTATAATGTTACTGTGTGGGGAAAAAGGCTGGAGGATGTACCCGGTTCCAAGAACATTTTTACCGCTCTGGGATGGGCCGTCGTGGCTGCCGTGGTTCCGCAGATGAGCGTCAACCCGGAGATAACCTGCCCAATGGTGGTGGCGTTTCTGTTTGTGTTTGTCCTTGTCTTCTCAAAATCCGTGCTCTCAGATACGATAGATATCCAGAGTGACCGCCTGATCGGCCGGGAAACGATACCGGTCATTATGGGGGAAGCACGGGCCAGAGTCCTGCTGAAGGGCGTATCGATTCTTGCAGGTATTATGCTGATTGCCGCAATACCGGCAGGATGCGCTCCTTCCGTGAGCTTAGGCTTCGTACTGTTGGTGCCGGTGTTTTATATATGGATTTGTCTGGAACTTTGTGATAAAAAAGTTCGATTTTCCAGGATGGTATTGGAGGGATTATTGGGGATAAACTATATGATTGCAGGATTCAGTGCCTGCCTGTGGTTTATTGCAACGAAGATATGATGGCGTTGTAAGTCCTGATTCATCGGGGCTGTTCTCCGCCTAATATATGATGGCGAGTTTATTACTGTACCGTCCAATCCCGGCTTATTGCAGTGTGTCAGGATATAGGAAAGATTGTACAAGAGGAATCGTCGATGTATATAAAATTGCGAAGAGCACTCTTTTTCTTTTTGCTTTTTGTGGCGCTTTCAGCCTGTGGAGATTTGCGGTTTTCCCAGGTTGCGCCGGGTATGGAGACTTTCCATCCTGAAAAGATATGCGTGTTTCCGGTTGAAGCAGGCGCTTATCCGGAGGCGGCGGGGGTGGCCGACAAGCTTATCGCGGATGCCATCAGCGATAAAGGGTCCTTTTCCGTCGTTGTTTCCCCGGAGGATGCAAAAAGACTGATGGAGAACGATGCCAAGCTGACAAGCGCAGTGTCCAATTACGTTGCAAAATTGAAAAAGGTGAGCTTTTCAGATCCTGATATAAGCACATATATAGGCAAGAAGTGCACCGTTGACACCATTCTTGTTGTTGATGTGGATTCCTGGAATTATACAACACAGGGGGATGATAACATTGCTAAAGTCGGATTCAGCATGGAACTGATAGAGGCGCAAACAGGAAAGATTGTGTGGAGGGCAAAACATTACGATACGAAAAGCTACAAGTGGTTCAAACCGGACCTGGTTGATCTTGCAAAGAAAGTTGCAGAGAAGATGATTTCCCGTATACCACATTAAGAAAAACAGGGAACAAAAACGCAAGGAGCAATGACATGAAAGAAGAAGTGCGCACACTGTTGAATGATGTCAGACCCTCTCTGCAGGCAGATGGCGGAGATGTCGAGTTTGTAGACGTAACGGGGGATGGCATTGTAAAGGTCAAACTGAAAGGAGCCTGCAGCAGTTGTCCAATGGCTCAGATGACGTTGAAGATGGGTATCGAAAAATACCTTAAGGAGAAAATCCCGGGTGTCGTTGAGGTTGTAGCAGTTTAAACGGCAAACCCGTAAATATTACACGGAGGTTATAGTAGAATGGCATATGTGATCACTGATGAGTGTACTGGTTGTGGAAGCTGTGAGGATGAGTGTTCCGTAAACGCGATAAGTGAGGGGGACGACAAGTATGTAATCGACCCTGAAGCGTGCACCGATTGTGGCGACTGCGCCGACATCTGCCCGGTGGAAGCCATAGAACCCGGCGTGGGAAAGGGCAAGTAGCAACCCCGACGTGTCGGGGGCTTTTTTATCCTATTTTTGCAAGACCGGATGGCATGGGTGTATTCGTTACATTTGAGGGAATTGAAGGTTCCGGGAAGACAACCCAGATCAAAAAGGCCGGGGACTACCTGAAGGAAAAGGGAGTACCTTTTGTGGTGACCGGCGAGCCGGGTGGCACTCCTGTGGGGAACGAACTGAGGAAAATTCTGCTGGACAGGACCGCGCTTTCCCTGTCCGGCAGAACGGAATTGTTGCTCTTTGCAGCGGACAGGGCCCAGCATATTAAAGAGGTCATAGCACCCGCTCTGCAAAGGGGAGAAATCGTCCTATGCGATCGATTTTCTGATGCTACTATTGCGTATCAGGGTTACGGGAGGAAACAGGATATCAAATCCGTTCGGGAAATATGCGATTTTGCGTCCCAATCCCTGGTTCCTGATATGACGTTTCTTTTTGATATTTCCGCCGATCAGGGACTTGACAGGGTGACAGATCGTGCGCGCAGGGCGGGACATGTTCCACTTGAGGACCGTTTCGAGAGAGAACATCTGAAATTTCACGAGATAATCAGAAGCGGGTATCTTGCACTGGCTGAAGAGGACTCTGATAGATTCAAGGTAATAGATGCTTCCAGAGATGTTGCTGAGGTGCACCGGGAAGTGTGTATGCATCTGGAGGGGTTGATTAAGAGATAGGGCTTATGCCGTTTAGCGACATGTATGGTCTAGACAAACAGGTAAACGTACTGCAGGGCGCCATGAAGAGTGATCGTGTCCCGCATGCGTATCTTTTTCATGGCATACAAGGTGTCGGTAAAAAAACTACGGCGAAAACCCTTGCAAAAGCCCTGAATTGTGTAGAGAATAATGCCGATTCCTGTGACAGATGTCCTTCATGTTTAAAGATAGAACGCGGCAGCCATCCCGATATAGTTTTCATAGAGCCCGAAGGTATCTTCATAAAGATCGACAAGATCAGGGAGTTGCAGGACCAAATAAAATTCCGACCATTTGAGGGCAGAAAAAGAGTTTACGTAATAACAGATGCGGACAGGATGAACGATGCGTCGGCAAACGCCCTTCTGAAGACCCTTGAGGAGCCGAAACCTTCCAATGTTCTTATATTGACAACACCCCGTATCCACAAACTGCCTCAGACAATCATATCACGGTGTCAGAAGATACGGTTTAATCCTGTACGGTCGGAGACAATCGCCTCTTTTTTTACAGACAGGCTGTCGACGGATGAAGAGATGGCGCTGGCAATTGCCTCATCGGCGGGGGGCAGTATCGGCCGGGCGCTTGAGATAAGCAAGGAATCGTTTTTTGACTTTAAAAATGATCTGATCAAAACCTTCTCCACAGCCAGCAGCATGCCCATGAATGTGTTCTTCCTTGCCGACATCTTCGGGAAGGACAGAGATTCTGCCCTGCAGAAACTGAACATATTCAGTGAATGGAACAGAGATATGTTAGTGTACCGGGAGATGCGAGATGTCAACAAACTGATTCACCGGGACATTGCCGATGCAACGAAAAAACTTTCGGGGAAAATGGCAGGAACCGATATTCTGGAAAATATAAAAACGATACGTGACGCATATGATGCCATTGACCGGAACGCCAACAGACAATTGATATTGGAATCCATGGCATTCCGGCTCAAGGGCCTGTCATAAAACACGGGATAAGATTATGGAACACAATCAGAGTACTCTGAAAAGTATTATAGGCATCAGATTTAAAGACAAGGGGAAAGTGTATTCGTTTGACGCCACCGACATCGTTTTGAAAGATGGAGACATGGCTATTGTCGACACCGAATCGGGATCGGCAATGGGGGTTGCTGTGAATGGCATTCGCGCCATCTCCCATGACAAATTACCCCATAATCTCCGGAAGGTCGTGCGTCGGGCCACCGATGATGACCTGAAAGTCCATGAAGATAATGTGAAGACTGAGGAAGAAGCGCAGAAATTTTGCATGGAAAGGGTTAAAGAACGAAAACTCTCCATGAGACTGGTGGGCGTCGAAAGCCACTTCGATAAAAGCAAACTGGTCTTTTACTTTACTGCGGAAAACAGGGTTGATTTCAGGGAACTGGTAAAAGACCTTGTGCAGAAGTACAAGATGAGGATTGAGCTGAGGCAGATCTGGGTCAGAAGTGAGGCTCGCATTTGTGGTGGTATCGGTATGTGCGGCAGGGAGCTCTGCTGCGCCAGCTTTCTCAATAATTTTGCCCCGGTATCGATCAAGATGGCCAAAGAGCAGAACATGCTGCTTAATCCGGAGAAGATATCCGGTCTGTGCGGCAGGCTCATGTGCTGTCTTGCGTTTGAGCATGAAACTTACGCGAGGGCGAAAAAAAATATGCCCAAATGTGGAAAGAGTATAATCACTCCGGAAGGAAAAGGCAAGGTAGTGAGACAGAATATACTTGAAGAAACGGTCGTTGTGGATCTCGGTGATGGAAAAGAAGTTGAGATATCCGTACACGAACTCCAGAGGAAAGACAAAAACCAGCGAAATTAGATCAGGAATAAAGCCCCGGAGAAAGAGATGAACAATTTTTACGTCACGACACCCATATATTACGTAAATGCATCCCCGCATATAGGACACGCGTATACCACCATAGTAGCCGATGTTATGACACGGTTTCACCGGATGGCCGGATACAGATCCTATTTTTTGACCGGCACTGACGAACATGGAGACAAGGTCGCGGAAGCGGCCAGGGAGGCCGGGGAAGCCCCTCAGGAGTATGCAGACAGAATAAGCGGACAGTTCAGGGCCCTCTGGCCGAAACTCTCGATAACCAACGATTATTTTGTCAGGACAACGGACCCGGATCATAAAGAGATAGTCAGGTCGATACTGCAGAAGGTATATGATGCGGGGGACATCTATTTTGGTGAGTACGAGGGGCATTACTGCGTGGGATGTGAGCGCTTTTACCGGGAGAGCGAGCTGGTTGACGGTATGTGCCCGGATCATCTCACCGTTCCCGAAACCAGGAAGGAGAGTAATTACTTCTTCAGGATGAGCAAGTATCGGGACTGGCTGATCGGTCACATTCAGGATAATCCCGACTTTATCAGGCCGGAACGATACAGAAATGAGGCCCTTGCCTTTCTGAAAGAACCGCTCGAAGACCTCTGTATTTCGAGGCCCAAGACACGGCTGACCTGGGGCATAACCCTCCCCTTCGATGAGCAGTATGTAACCTATGTGTGGTTTGACGCACTGATCAATTATCTGACGGGAATCGGCTACCCCGACAGTGAGGAATACAGGACCTTCTGGCCCGTCTCACAACACCTGATAGCCAAGGATATCCTCAAGCCGCACGGCATCTACTGGCCCACCATGCTCAAGGGCGCCGGGATAGAACCCTATCAGCACCTGAACGTCCACGGGTACTGGAATATCGACCAGAACAAAATGTCAAAAAGCCGCGGAACCGTGGTGAAGCCTCTCGACCTGAAAGACACGTACGGACTGGATGCCTTTCGCTATTTTCTGATGAGGGACATGGTCTTCGGCCTTGATTCAAACTTCAGCGAAGAGGCCTTTGTCCAGAGGATCAACGCCGATCTGGCGAATGACCTGGGAAACCTGGTCAGCCGGTCCCTCTCCATGGCGGTGAAATACTGCGACGCCGGGGTGCCTGCCGCCGTCGATCATCCTGATGACGCCCCTCTGTTTGCGAAGGCGGCGGGTCTCTTCCCCGAGGTGGAGGCCTCTTTCCGGTCCCTGCAGTTTCACAAGGCCCTCATCTCCATCTGGGACTTCATCAACCTGACAAACCGATACATCGTTGAGCGGGAGCCCTGGAGCCTGGCCAAAGACCCCTCTTCCAAAGGAAGGCTGGACACCGTCATCTACAACATACTGGAGTCCCTCCGTGTGATAGCCGTTCTGATTACCCCCTTTATGCCCGATTCCGCCGGAGATATCCTGCGTAGGCTCGGGATAGAAGATGTTAACTCCCAGGATTTCAGCAGTATACGCGCATGGGGCGGCCTTCCGGTGGGCAGTGTCATCACTCGCGGCACATCCCTCTTCCCCCGTGTGGAATATCAAAAACCGGGCGAGGCTTCTTCACC
>JAFGQD010000160.1 GCA_016935875.1 Deltaproteobacteria bacterium | reverse complement strand
CAGAATGCTGGACATTGCCGCACGAAAAAACAAGGAGTTTCAAGGGCGCTTTCATATCACGGTGGGGGATGCCGTTGCCATGCCCTTCTCAAACGAAACCTTCGATCACGCAATGACGGCCTTTGGAATACGAAACATGCCGGACCTCCCCGCCTTCCTGGGTGAGGCCTTCAGGGTGCTGAAAGATGGCGGAAGACTGGCGGTGCTTGAGCTGTCGGTACCCTCCCGTCTCCCCTGGAGATGGATATATCTTGCATATTTTAAGGTCATACTTCCTCTTATCGGTGGACTGGTATCGGGGGATTTCAAGGCCTACCGGTATCTGCGCGATTCGGTGATGGGATTCCCTTCTCCCGCTGAACTTGAACGCCTGATGGAGAAACGGGGATTCGAAGTCACCCGATCATTTTCCCAGTTTTTCGGAATCGCTCACATCTATCTCTTGAAGAAGGCAACGCCTCAGACATAAATCATGCGGTGTGGTATGTGATGCCTGTATCGGATTAATTGAAGATATCCGGATCAGGATTTTTAAAGAATGCCTTGTGCAATCTTACAATTGCCGACGGAATATCGGGATTTCAGCAACCAGACTCCACTTCTTCGGCAAACAGGTCATACTCATCTGCCGCAACAATCCGGCATTCTACAATATCACCACATGTCTTGTCCCCAGCTTTCACATAGGTAATCCCGTCTATATCGGGCGCCTGTCTTCGCGATCTTCCCACATAGTCGTACCCCGGAAGGTCCGATTTTTCTTCTATGACAATGTCCATCACGGAACCGATGAGCGAGTGCTGTATCTCACGTGAAATCGATGCCTGCTCCTCCATGATAATCCCCCTCCTGAGCTCTTTTACACTCTCGGGGATATGGCCGGGGAGCGTATCTGCCACGGTTCCCTCTTCCCTCGAATACTCGAAGACTCCCATATGATCAAATCGTGCCTCCCTTACAAACGCGAGGAGTCTGTCAAACCGCTCCTGTGTCTCTCCGGGGAATCCCACGATCAGTGATGTCCTCAGGGCCACGCCGGGAATAATCTTTCTGGCATTCGCTATGACATTTTTTATCAGTCTGCTGTTGTCCCTTCTGTTCATGGCACGCAATATATCATCGTCTATGTGCTGCACCGGAATGTCGATATAGTTGCATATTTTCTCGACATCCCGGATAGTCCGGAACAGTTCGTCATCCAGATTCGCAGGATAGGTGTAGAGCAGCCTGATCCACCTGATCCCCTCTATCAGGGCAATCTCTCTCAACAGAGAGCTCAGGCCGGATGTCTTGCCGAGATCTTTCCCGTAGAGGGTGGTTTCCTGGGCCGTGACGATAATCTCTTTAACACCCCCTTGGGCAAGCGTTTCGGCCTCCCGCAGGATGTCATCCATCGGCCTGCTTCTGAATGCTCCCCGGATGGCCGGTATCACACAGTAAGAACAGTGATTGGAACATCCCTCCGCTATTTTCAGATATGCCATGTACGGTGGCGTCGACAATTGACGCGAATGGGAGGAGTTCATGAGAAAATCGGGTTTTCCGATGAAGGAACGCTGCTCCGCTTGTTTTTCCCTGTGCAGAGAAGCAACAAGGGAGGCTATGCGAGGAACTTCGCCTGTTCCCAGAAAGAGATCAACCTCCGGGATCTCTTTTCCGAGCATGGCTCCATATCTCTGGGGCAGGCAACCCGAGACTATCAGGTATCGGCACGTGCCCCTCTTCTTCAACTCCGCCATACGGAAGATCTCGTCAATCGATTCTTCCTTTGCCGGAAGTATGAAGGCACAGGTATTGATAATTATTGTGTCTGCGTCTTGGGGAAGAGAGACGATCTCAAACCCGCCCTGAGCCAGAGCGGCAGCCATCACTTCCGAATCGATCAGGTTCTTGGGGCATCCCAGACTGGTGATATGGATAGTATTCTTCACGTTACCGGGGGAGCTTTCCGGCCAGTATTTTCCGCGGTTTGGCCCCGTCCGATGGACCTACAACACCCTCCGCCTCCATCTTTTCCACAATACGGGCGGCACGGTTGTACCCTATCTTCAAGTATCGTTGCACAAGAGATATAGAGGCTTGTCCCAGATCGGTAACCAGTTCGACCGCCTCATCATACTTCTCATCAAACTCTTCTTCCGACCTCGAGCCTTCCTTTGATTCCGGGTCGTATTGGGATATCGATTCATCGTAGGAGGGTCTCCCCTGTCCCTTTATTAAGCTCACAATCTTTGTAATCTCTCTGTCTGACACAAAAGCGCCGTGGATACGCACCAGTTTTGATGTGCCCGGCGGGACGAACAGCATGTCCCCCGCCCCGAGGAGTTTTTCCGCGCCCAATTCGTCCAGTATCGTTCTCGAATCCACTCGCGACGACACCTGAAACGATATTCGTGTGGGGAAGTTGGCCTTTATGACGCCGGTGATAACGTCCACGGAGGGTCTCTGGGTTGCGAGGATGAGGTGTATGCCTGCGGCCCGCGCCATCTGCGCCAGGCGGGCAAGGGAGGACTCCACGTTTCTCTGTGCCACCATCATCAGGTCGGCCAGCTCATCTATGATGACGATTATATAGGGAAGTTTCTCCGGGGCCTCTTCACCGGAAATCCGAGCAGAGGTTCCCAACAATTGATTTTTGAGAGTATCCTGCTGTTTTTCTATCATCCTGTTGTACCGCTCGATACTCTTGACACCCGCTGCGGCTATGACGGCATACCGTCGTTCCATCTCATCGACGGTCCACTTGAGTGCCTGAGACGCCTGTTTGGGATTGACCACAACCGGGTGGAGAAGATGCGGTATCCCCTCGTATCCTGACAACTCAAGCCTCTTCGGATCGATCATGATGAACTTGACCTCGTTCGGCTTCGCCTTGAACAGGATGCTGCAGATCATGGCATTGAGAGATACGCTTTTCCCCGAACCGGTTGTGCCCGCAATAAGGAGATGGGGCATCTTGACAAGGTCGGCGATCACGGTTCTCCCCGCAATATTTTTCCCCAGTGCTATCGGCAATATATACTTCGACTCCAGAAACTCCTCGCTGTCGAGCACATCCCTCAGATATACAGGCTCCCTCTCCTGGTTGGGGATTTCGATACCGATTGCGGCCTTTCCGGGAATGGGCGCCACGATCCTGATGCTCTGAGCCTTCAGAGCGAGGGCAAGGTCGTCAGAGAGGTTTGTAATCTTGTTTATCTTTACACCGGCCGCCGGTTCGAGTTCATACATGGTAACCACCGGACCCGGCTTTACTTCCGTGACGCTTCCTTCCACCCCGAAATCCGCCAGCTTTTTCTCAAGGATACGGGAATTCATGATAAGGCTTTCCCTCTTCATTCTCGTATTCCTGACCTCTACTCTGTCAAGAAGAGTCAGCGAAGGAAGGGTGAAGCTGCCTTCCGGCTGCAGAAATCCGAAGGAAACCTGTTCGCCTTCACTTTTCTCTTCCTCCCGCCCAACCTCTTCGGAAATAACCGGGACATTTCTTAAAATAGTGGGTTTTTTCCGTTTTATAACAGTTTTTTTCCTTTTCAGTCTCCCAATCCCGACCACCACAAATGTCTTGAACCTGAGGAGTGCGCTCGACAGCAATATTGCCAGTTTTCTTACAAACGACACAAGCGAAACGTTCAATGTAATCATTATGGATACCAGCAATATAACAACCAGAACAATGTCGGCCCCTATTTGATTCAGGCCGGAATACAATACCCGGAGCGAGAATTTCCCGAGAAGCCCTCCCGCATTGAGATCCACACCGTAGATAGAGATAGCGCTGTACCGTGCCGCCAGAAGCGCCGATGAGGCGAGCACAAGGCCCACAAAACCAAAGATGGAAGAAAGGGTCATCCTGAACTTTCCTCCGAGGAATAGCTTGAAAGAAAGCAGAACAAGCAACACAGGAAACAGATATGATGTCATCCCGACAACTCTGAGCATACCATCAGAGAGGTATGATCCTACAAGGCCACCGTAATTGGCCACCATCACTTTGCCTGCCTCATAATGTGTCAGCGAAGGATCGTGAGGGTTGTATGAAAAGAGACACAAGAATACAAGCACAGCGAAGGCGAGGGATACGACACCCCCGATTTCCTTCGCCATTATGTTCTCTCTGCCGACACCTTTTTTACTCAATCCCATCCTCCACTACCTTGAGAGATTAGATTAAATTGTTTTAATAATCAATGTAGAAATTCCAAGAATCCAGCAGTAATAAGCAAATATGCTCAGCTTCCGTTTCCTGATTACAAATAGCAGAAACCTCAGAGTCAGAAAACCGGTCACAGCGGCGACAATCATTCCTGTAAGATATATCGTTATATCACCCGGGGGTATCATCCCTATATATCTTGACTCAAGCACAAGCGCTCCCACTATTGCAGGGATGGAGAGTAAGAATGAAAATCTGGCGGCCGTCTGGCCATCCAGTCCCCTGAAGATACCGAAGGCTATCGTGGAGCCGGATCTTGATATTCCGGGAATCAGCGAAAGTCCCTGAACAATCCCGATCACCACGCTGTCGACTATAGTCATCTCCTTTTCCACCCTGCTGCCCTGAAATCTGTCGGATATAAACAGCAGCACCCCGGTGATGAGCAGCATAAAAGAAACTGTCGTTGCGGATGTAAAAAGATGGTGTATCCTCTCCTCGCATGAGAGACCTATAACTCCTGTAAATACTGTCCCTGTGATGATATAGAGAGCCATTTTTCTCCCGGAACGTACCTGCATCGTGTCATGGCCTCTCTTGGCGTTCCGGAACCATCCGACCGGTATGAGTGATATCAGGATATCCAGAATTTCTTTCCTGAAAAAAACCAGAACCGCCAGAAGCGTCCCGGAATGCAGCATAACATCAAACAGTACTCCCGGCTGCTGAAACTCCTTGAGAAAACTTTGCACCAGTACCAGATGGCCGGAACTGCTCACAGGAAGAAATTCCGTCAGCCCCTGTATTACACCAAGAAGGATCCCCTCCCAAAGATTCAAAGATTTTTCCTTTCTCCAACGAATGACATGATCATCGCCACAAACCGATACATCGGGACGCAAATAATGGATACGTGCAATTTTCTACTTAATAATATAGATGAAGTCAATGGAGAATATATAGTGCTGTGCCGACACCACATCACAAATAATTAATTTGACAGGAATATCATTCAGCAATATAGTTTGCCAAGTATCTCATAAAGAAATCTTTACAAGGAGAGGCAAATGGTTAACAAAGTTATATTGATTGGAAGATTGGGTGGGGATCCGGAGGTACGGTACACGCAGGATGGCACCATGGTTACCAATTTCACCCTGGCCACAGATGAGCAGTGGAAGGACAAGAGTGGTGAGAAGGTCCAGAAAACAGAGTGGCACAAGATCGTCACTTTCAGAAAACTGGCGGAGATTTGCGGCAACTATCTGGGCAAGGGAAGGCTGGTCTATATCGAGGGCAGGATTCAAACGAGGGCTTGGGATGACAAGGATGGTAACAAGCGGTACACCACAGAGATAATTGCTTCCAACATGCAGATGCTGGAGAAAAAAGGACAGGGCACCTATCAATCAGAAGGAACCGGTAATGGGATGCAATATTCAGCAGGCTCGAGCATACCTGAAGATGATGTCCCTTTTTAAT
>JAFGQD010000159.1 GCA_016935875.1 Deltaproteobacteria bacterium | reverse complement strand
GTAAATTTCATGTATTATCCCATTGAACTTGAAGGACCTGTCAGGAAAGGAGCTGTCCTGCTCGATATCCTAGACCATTTGTGGACTACACTCCGCACCACAATGAGTGTACGGCACCTGCGCCGCCTTATTACAGAATCGATGGCATTTGAGGGTGTGTTTGAGGCGGCCAAGGATTATCTCCAACCGGTTATAAAAGGCACGGTTCTGGTCATTCCTCTGTTTGTGTATATGGAAAATACCCGTCGAAGCGCGATTATCGTGGGAATGGTTTATTTTGCCCTGCACCTGCTGTCGGCATGGGGGAGCCGTAAGTCTCACAAGATCACGCTGTGGACGGGCGGAGAGGAACAGGGAGCGTCTCTTATCTGGAAGGGCGTCCTCTTTGTCTATCTTTTACTGACGGCCGTTTTGTATCTGAAATGGTACTACGTGGCAATCGTAGGATTTGTGGCCCTGTACGTTATGCAGAACCTTTGGAGACCGATACTTATCAGCCGGTTTGACGAGTACGCAACAGAGACACAGGGAGCGACGGTGCTTTCCATCGAGAGCCAGGCGAAATCCGTCTCAACCATATTCGCGGCTCCCCTTCTCGGCATTGCCGTGGACTTCGTAAGCAGACACGGATTCGGAGGAGAATTCTGGCCGGTCGGGGCGGTGGGCGCGGTGATCGCCTTTTTTATATTGGCGACCACTGCCTCACACCGCAGGCAGTGACGTGTGATTCAGTGTCATGAATCAATCAACCCAGTTCAGGATAACCTTGCCGGATTGTCCCGATCTCATCACCTCAAATGCTTCAATGTATTGTTTGTAGTGAAAGTGATGAGTGATGATCGCTTGTATGTCCAGCCCCGACTGGAGCATTGACGTCATTTTGTACCATGTTTCATACATCTCGCGTCCATAGATGCCCTTTATGGTGAGTCCGTTGAATATTACTGTTTCCCAGTCGATGCCTATATCACTCGGCAGAATCCCCAGAAGCGCGATCTTTCCGCCATGACACATATTTACCAGCATAGCGTTCAGAGCACTGGGATTGCCCGACATTTCCAGGCCCACATCAAAGCCCTCTTTCATTCCCAGTTTTTTCTGAACGTCCTCTATGGTATCGCGGGTCACATCCACAGCCAGAGTCGCCCCCATTTTTTCCGCAAGTGCCAGTCTATAGGGATTCATGTCCGTTACAACTATATGACGAGCGCCCGCGTATCTGGCAATGGCAACCGCCATGCACCCTATGGGACCGGCGCCGGTGATCAGGATATCTTCACCAAGGATGTCGAATGAAAGTGCGGTATGCGTGGCATTGCCCAGGGGATCGAAGCAGGAGAGTATGTCCATCGGTATCTTTGGATCGCAGTACCAGACATTTGTCACCGGAATACTGAGATATTCGGCAAAGGCCCCCGGCCTGTTTACACCGACGCCGCTTGTTTTCATGCAGAGGTGCCGCCTGCCCGCCAGACAGTTGCGACAGTGACCGCAGACAAGATGCCCTTCGCCGGAAACGATATCACCGGGTTTGAAATCACGAACATTAGCGCCGATCTCCTCCACCTTTCCGACAAACTCATGGCCTACGTGCATGGGCACGGGAATCGTCTTCTGTGCCCATTCATTCCAGTCATAGATGTGCACATCGGTGCCGCAGATTGCCGTCCGGTATATCTTTATCAGGACATCGTTGTTGCCAACCTCGGGGACCGGGACCTCATCCAGCCAGAGACCCGGCTCCGCCTTTGCCTTCACCAGGGCCTTCATCATATCCATAATCAACACCCTCCATGACAGACCTTAGATCAACGCTCCCACTTCCCGCCCCACTTTTGCAAACTTTTCAAGAGCGAATCTGAGATCGAACTCACTATGAACCGCGGACATCTGTACCCTGATCCTGGCTTCTCCCTTCGGAACCACCGGATACAGAAATCCCGTTACATACACCCCCTCTTCAAGGAGCCCGGCAGCCATATCCTGCGCCAGCACGGCATCCCCCAGCATAACAGGAATTATGGGATGATCGCCTGGTTTTATCATGAATCCCAGTTTGACAATCTCCTCGCGGAAAAGCCTCGTGTTTGATCTCAACTTCTCTCTGGCCTCACCGGTGTTTTCGAGGAGTTCCAGGGTCTTGATGGCGGCAGACACTATCGGAGGCGCAACCGAATTCGAAAAAAGATACGGGCGCGATCTCTGTCTCAGCATCGATATCATATCGGCGCGTCCCGTCGTAAACCCGCCGGATGCTCCTCCCATGGCCTTGCCGAGAGTTGACGTGATGATATCCACACGATCCCGGACATCGAAATATTCGGGCGTTCCGCGCCCTGTAGGCCCGACAAAACCCGTGGCATGGCTGTCATCCACCATGACAAGGGCATCGTATTTTTCGGCCAGAGCGCATATCTCGTCCAGTCTGGCCAGATCCCCATCCATGCTGAAGACACCATCCGTGGCTATCATCCGTGTATTCGCTCCCCGTGCCTCTTTGAGACGTTTCTCCAGATCCTTCATATCGGCGTGTGCGTAACGGGACCGGTTCGCTCTGCACAGACGAATGCCGTCAATTATCGAGGCATGGTTCAGTGCATCGGAAATGACCGCATCCTCCGGTCCCAGAAGTGTTTCAAAGAGGCCGCCATTGGCGTCAAAACAGGAGCTGTAGAGGATGGTATCCTCCGTTCCGAGGAAGACGCTGATCTTTTCTTCCAGTTCTCTGTGAATATCCTGTGTGCCGCATATAAAGCGCACCGAAGCCATCCCGAAACCGCGGGCATCAAGTCCGGCTTTGGCGGCCTCAATGATGTCGGGATTGTCCGCAAGACCGAGATAGTTATTGGCGCACAGATTTAAAACCTCCGCGCCATTCACCAGTATCCGCGCTCTTTGAGGAGACGCTATATGGCGCTCCTTCTTGTAGAGACCTGTTTTTACGAGATCTTCCAACTGCGCCTTCAGTTCTTCGCGAATTTTTCCATACATACGCATCCTCCAAAAGATTATCCCTCAACAAATGCCTTGAATCTGCCAAGACCCTCCCTGATTTCATCTATATCGATGCCCGAATACGCCAGACGTAAATAAAAGTCCTTCTCGCCTTCCAGTGCGCGCCCGAAATGCAGCCGGGTGCACACCGACACGCCGGTCTCATGCAACAGGGCCACGCGGAACTCGTCGAGATCGTCAATCCCTTTCCGTTCCATCGCCCCTGTAACATTAGGATACAAATAGAAGGTCACATTCGGTCGGAAACAACGTACCCCCCCTATGGAATTGAGAATATCCGCAGCCGCGTCTCTCCTTGCTCTGAAGGTATCCAGCATCTGTCGAACCGGTGCCTGGTCTCCGATGAGTCCTTCCATGGCGGCGTATTGTAAGAAATGATTCGTGCAGGATTCATCGTTAACGTTGAGCCTGGTTATGACATCAATGATGTCTCTGGGTCCGATGGCCGCCCCCAGCCTCCACCCGGTCATGGCAAATTTCTTGGAAAAGGTGTAAAGGATTACACACCGTTCGGCCATACCCGGAATGGACGCAAGTGAAACACTCTTTCCCTCGTAGCGAACGTCATAATAGGCCTCGTCACAGAGTACATAGAGGTCGTGCTTGATAGCCAGCCCTGCAAGTTTCTCAAGCTCTTGCGGGGAGCATTCCGCGCCCGTGGGATTCTGCCAGTCATTGAATATGAGCAGCTTCGTGCGTGGGGTCAGCTGTCGTTCGATAGCATCCATATCCAGCTTGAAGTTATCCTTCCCCTCAACAAATCCGTAAGGCAGAGCCCTTCCCCCCTGAAACGCTATCTGTGATTCATAAATAGGAAAACCGGGATTGGGATACAGGACCTCATCCCCGGTGTTCATGAGTGCCTGCAGGAATTTGCCTATGACCGGTTTCCCGCCCGTCTGGATGGACACATTTTCCATGGTATAATCGATCCCGTGGGATCTGCTGATATCACCGGCCAGCAGTTCACGCAACTGCGGTATCCCCGCGTTCGGACAATAGCCTGTTTTTCCTCCCCGCATCGCCTTTTCCGCCGCATCCATAATGTTGGAAGGCGTCATGATGTTTATATCACCCAGATGAAAGGAATATACCTTGTTGCCTTCTGCCGCGAAAGCGGCTGCCTCGGCGGAAACGGCAAAGGCCGTCTCAATCCCCAGACGCCCAATCCTGTCCGCGATTCTCATGGTCTTCTCCTATAAAAAGTCAATTCATAAAGCCTATCAAACAGGCCTATGGTTAAAATTTACACGGCCAAGGCATAGTGCCTTG
>JAFGQD010000158.1 GCA_016935875.1 Deltaproteobacteria bacterium | reverse complement strand
GACGTGGGCAGCAAATTTGCCGAAGTTGCGCTCAAGATACATTTCGGTGAGGAAGACAGCAGAAACATAAAGGGAACCACAACGGAACGTGAAGAGGCTGTTCTCAAGGAAGAGGGCGTCCCCTTTGTAAAGATCCCCATACCGAAATTCGATGGTTAAACAACACGAAGACCCGGTTTTCAATCGTGACGGTCAAAGTCTTATTGAATATTGAGCAACTGACAGCCTTTTCAAAGAGTATGGCGCTGACCACTTGTAAGATGCGGATTGATTGAGATCGTATCGCCGGCTGGACGAACAACACACACATGAAAAAGTACTATAATAATATCTTGGACCTGATAGGAAATACCCCTATCGTTGAGATTCGCAATCTGAATTCAAACAAGAATGTGAAGATATATGCAAAGTTAGAGGGATCCAATCCTGGTGGTTCGATAAAGGACAGGACCGCCCTCTACATGATAGAGAAGGCGTTGGAGCGGGGTGAGTTTACCAGGGAGAAGACCATTCTGGAGGCCACAAGCGGAAATACGGGCATCGGGCTCGCCCTCGTGGCGGCAGCAATGGGATACAAGATCACCCTTGTGCTTTCAGAGTCGGCCAGTGAGGAACGGAAAAAGATTTTAAGCGCCCTCGGTGCCGAATTGATCTTGACTCCCGCACATCTCGGTACCGATGGGTCAATAGAAGTGGTCTATGAAATGATGAGGGAGCATCCCGATACATATTTTGTTCCCGATCAGCATAACAACGAAGATAATACTCTTGCCCACTACCACGGAACAGCCGAAGAAATCTGGCGGCAGACCGACAATAAGGTAACCATGGTAGTGGCGTCGCTCGGCACCTCCGGTACCGCCATGGGCATATCGAGAAGACTCAAGGAATACAATAAGGATATAAGGATAGTTGGAGTCGAACCCTATCTCCGTCATACGATACAGGGCCTTAAGAATATGAAGGAATCATACCGTCCGGGCATCTTTAACAGAAAATGCCTGGATGAAAAGATCAATATTCTGGATGAAGACGCCTTTGAGATGGCCCGGGCACTGGCCCGGACCGAAGGATTATTCGTCGGTATGAGCTCCGGTGCTGCGATGCACGTGGCTTTGGGAAAGGCCAGAGAAATGAAAGAAGGATTGATCGTGGTAATCTTTCCGGATAGCGGAGAGAGATATCTCAGCACACCGCTCTTTGCGGACAGGGAAGATTCTTCTCTTCGCCTGTACAACATACTCACCAAGACCAGAGAACCGTTCAGACCGATAGAAACAAATCAAATCCTTATGCATTCAAGCGGACCGACCGTGCATGAAGTTCCCCACTTAGGGACATACCGCCGCTCCGTTGTGTCTGATATGATAGCCAGATACCTAGAATTCAAGGGGTACAAGGTCAAACACGTCTCCGACATAATAGACATGGACGACAGGTCCATACGTGGCGCAGACACCGCCGGCATGGATATCGGGGAGTTTACACAAAGACACACCGAGATATTCTTCAGCGACCTGGACAAACTTAATATCAGCCATGACAACATCTACCCAACAGCGAGTGAGAACGTCGATTCGATGATCAAACTGGTAGAAAGCCTCGTGGAAAAAGGTTATGCCTACGAAAAACTAAGATCCGTCTATTTCGACATATCCCGGCTCGATGACTACGGAGTCTTATCAAATATAGATCTGGCGAATGTAAGACATGCAAAAACAGTGGATCAGGATGATTATGAAAAGGACAGCCCGGTTGATTTTACCCTTTTAAAAAGGTCAACGCTGGCGGAGTTAAAAAAGGGTATATATTTCAAAACCAAATGGGGAAATGTAAGGCCGAGCTGGCATCTTGAATGTGCGGCCCTCTCCATGAAATATCTGGCGGGGACCTTCGACATCTACATCAGCGGCTCCGATATCATCTTTCCGCATTGCGAGAATGTCATGGCAATAGGGAAGGCCACCACCGGGAAAAATCTTGCGAACTACTGGCTCACCTCCGAGCTTGTCATGATGGAAGACAGGAAAATGTCCCGGTCCGCACACAATGTTTTCACCGTAAGCGATCTTGAAAAAAAGGGGTATTCAGGAAGGGAAATCAGATATTTTCTCCTCAGCTCCCACTACAGAAAACCCCTGACCTTTTCATTCGGCGCACTGGATACCGCATGCAATACAATCAGAAGACTGAGCGGCTTCATACAAAGACTGATACGCTTCTCTCCTGGAGATGGCTGCACAGACGCAGACCAGTTCATCTACGACGTCAGGAAGGGCTTCACCGAAGCGATGGATGATGACTTCAACATCTCCGGCGCCCTCGCCTGCTTGTTTGAATTTGTCAGAAAGATAAACATCCCTCTGGCCTGGAAACAGCTTGATATAAAACAGAGGGATATGATTCTTGATACAATGAAGGGAATAAACTCCGTCCTTCGCATAATGAATTTCGAGGAGGAAACACTCAGCGAAGATGCCGCGAGACTGATGGAAGAGCGTAAGAGGGCCAGGGCCGCCTGTGACTGGGAAAAATCAGACAGTCTGAGAAAAGAGCTTTCTGCGATGGGGATAATCGTTCATGATACGCCGGAAGGTACGATCTGGACACTGAAATAAGAAAATACACAGGGAAGTGTTCTTTCTCGAACAGCCCCCTGAATTGAACATCGAGCACATTCCCCGCTGCTTGTGGTGGGGTTGGTGAGCGAATAGGAAATAAACTTTTCCATAACAATAGAAGATTCCCCGTAACGTGTTACGGGGAGCTTCAATAGGTG
>JAFGQD010000157.1 GCA_016935875.1 Deltaproteobacteria bacterium | reverse complement strand
CTTTGAAAGTGCGGCCCCCGTGAATGCCTCATGTGCCTCGCCTGAACCGGGGCTTACGTTTCCCTTGCCGACATGTAGAGAGATATTGCCGGTCAAATCGACCTTTCGCGCCGGGAGGATCGTGATAAACCGGTCGTTCCGGCCCATGCTGCCCGGATCGGTGGCTATTTCTATTCCCTGAAATTCCACGAGGGGGTTGTGATCAAGCCACTTCATCAGTTCCGGTGTTCCCATGGCGTATGCGGCCACGCTTTTGTGCTTGAACAGGTTTTTGTGTCTGTTTGTGACGGCTCCCGATTTTATGAGGTCCATGAGGGCGTCCGTTATCAGAAGAGAGTGGATTCCCAGATTCCGTCTGTGCGCAAGATGTTTGGCAAGCGCCTCAAATAAGGGGCCTATGAAGAAGGCGATACAACTCCCATCCTCCACTATCGAGGCCACATTTGCCGCGACCTTGTCAAAGACCGGGTCGATGGGCCACCTGGGGAAATAGATGGGTGGTTCGGTGGAGTGGACAAGGTAGTTGAAGTCATCCGTATGCACAACGGTGTCTCCATGCGTGCAAGGTATATGCTCATTAATCTCGCCGACAACGAGGGACGCGTGTTCCATGGCATATCGCGCGACATCCACGGATACGCCGAAGCTGGAGAAGCCTGCTTCATCAGGAGGAGATATCTGTACAAATGCCGCGTCAACGTCAATAATGCCTGATTTAAACAGCCACGGTATTCGGGAATTGCGGCTTGGTATGAAGTCCACTCTTCCGGCGGTGATTGCCTCGCTGGCCACCCAGCCGGAGAAGAATGTCCTGAGGCGATATTTTCTTGAGTATCGCTCGTCGACGGGAAGGGCATCTCCGAAACTCATAAGCTGGATGAGTTCCAGATCCCGGAGGTTGTTTTCGCTGGATGCCATAAGGTGTTTAACCAGCGTCCTCGGTTCTGTCACGCCGGTTCCCAGAAAGATGTTCATTCCGGGCTTTATCTCGCTCAGTACCTTCTCAGGCGATACGACTTTGTCTTTCCATAGTGAGAAAATCTTATACGTCATGATGGTTATTGCTCCCTATTCCTTGGGCTTTTTTTTGGAACCGCTGTACAGGTCATACCCGAAAAGCCTGCACTCAATATTGCTGTTGTAAAAGGGGATTCTTGCTTTCGCCCTCAGCCCCACCTGTTTTGCCAGTTCCAGGTTTCCCGTAAATATGTATCCGCGGTATCCGGCACACTTCTGTTTGAAATAGTCTCCTATTCCTTTGTATACACCTTCCAGTTCTTTGATTTCTCCCATTCTTTCTCCATACTCCGGGTTGAGAAGTATCACCCCCGTACCTTCAGGAACCGGTGTGTCAGAGAAGTCGCAGACTTCGAACTCTATGAGGTGTTTCACGCCAGCGGCGGCAGCGTTGCTTTGAGCCGCTTCGATTGCCTTTGGATCTATGTCCGTTGCGACTATTCTCCCTGCTGGCGCCCTCTGTATATTTTCAGCGAGCCCTTTCATTTTCCTCCATTGCGGCTTATTGAATCCGTTTATGTGCATGAATCCATGATTGTTCCGCATGGCCCCCGGTTCTTTTCCCGTGGCGATGAGCGCAGCCTCTATGGCGAGGGTTCCGCTTCCACACATGGGGTTTACAAAATTCTCTTCACTCTTCCATTGGGTCGCGAGGATCACGGCAGCCGCGAGGGTTTCCTGCATCGGGGCGGTAAGGGGGATCATCCTGTATCCACGGCGGGAAAGCGATTCGCCGGAGGTGTCTATATAAATGCTGCACCTGTCATTCTTCCAATAGATGAATATAACCGACTGGTCTTTTTTGGGCCCGGAATCGGGTCTGAACCCGAATTTATCATAAAATCTGTCAACAATGGCATCCTTGCATTTCAGATTCACGAAGCGTGTATCCCTGATGGATGGGTTTTCCACGGAGGATGTCACACATATATACCCATCTCTGGGAAGGTAGTTTTCCCACGGGATTTTTAATGTCTTCTTGTAAAGCTCGCCGGGATTATTGACGATGAAGCTGTCGAGCAGGTATAGAACTCTTTGCCCTGTACGTATGGATAGATTCAGCCTTATGCTGTCCTCAAGGGTGCCTTCTGTTTCCACACCGGCGATGAGTACTGATTTCACGGGGAATCCCAGAGCGAGGATCTCCTCTTTCAAATAAGGAGCGATCCCCTTTGAGCACGTGATCATGATAGAATTTTTTGTTCTGAATAGTGACATTTGTTGGCCTTTTCTTTGGAATTTCTGGATGAGAGGCTTTTCTGAATGAATCTATTCAATGTCGGCAAACTTGTATCCGAAACCCCATACCGTGAGAACATATTGCGGGCTTGCCATATTTTTCTCTATCTGTGCTCTGAGCCGCTTGATGTGGACATCGACGGTTCTCGTTTCCACAAATGTTTCATCTCCCCACACGTGGTCCAGTATTTGATCCCTTGTATAAACCCTTCCAGGACTTTGGGCAAGGAATTTCAGGAGTTTGAACTCGGTGGGACTCAGATCGATCTTCTTATTTTCAACAGTAACTACATGAGAACGGTAGTCTATATGGAGATCTTTATAGACAAATATTCCTTTCTTTTCAATCCCTTTTTCCATGGTTGATCTTCTCAATACGGTATGAACGCGGGCCAGGAGCTCTCTTACGCTGAAAGGTTTTGTTACATAGTCGTCGGCCCCGACCTCAAGGCCCAGTATCTTGTCAATTTCCTCGCCCTTTGCCGTGAGCATGATGATTGGCAGAGCGGTATGCTCAGGATCATTCCGTATCAGCTTGCAAACCTCCATTCCTTGAATTCCGGGAAGCATGAGATCCAGGATCATCAGATGAGGCTGTCGGGTCCTGACCAATCTCAACGCCTCTTCTCCATCGTATGCTTTTAAGACGGTAAACCCGTCTTTTTCAAGGTTATAGGAAATCAAATCCACAAGGTCTTTTTCATCATCTACAACCAGTATACTCTCAGACATAATCGTATGATCTTCCTTGGTTATATCGGATTTGCTCAGGCGGTTAAATCTTCCTGAAAAGTTGGAAATATCAGAGAGACGGTGGTTCCCCTTCCCAGTTGACTCTCGATTTCTATTCTGCCGTTGTGGGCCGTCATCAGGTGCTTGACTATCGACAAGCCCAACCCGGTCCCTCCCAGTTCTCTTGACCGGGTTTTGTCCACCCGGTAGAAGCGCTCTCCCAACCGGGGAATTTCACCTTTGGGGATACCGATTCCGGTATCACTGATTTTGATATAGACATTGCCATCTTTTCCGTCAAGGGTCTTTATTGAAATACTTCCTGAATCGGGCGTGAATTTTACGGCGTTATCAAGAACATTTAACACTATCTGGTGTAATCTGTCTCTATCGCCACATATTATCGGAAGGTCATCCGGCATTTCTTTTTCCATGTGAACTCCTTTTTCAGATGCCTTTCTCTCAATAACGGTCAAGGCGTTCTCGATGACGCCATTCAGGGAAACACCTTCAAAGGAAAAACGCATTTCTCCAAGCTCGGCATTAGAGATTACCAACAAATCGTCTACCAGGCGGTCAAGACGCTCGGCGTGCTCGTGAATGGTGTGCAGGAATTTTTTTGCTGTCTTCCTTTCATCAATAGCCCCCCCCTCCAGGGTCTCAATAAAACCGAGGATGGCAGTCAATGGGGTTTTAATCTCATGGGTCACATTTGCCACGAAATCGGCACGAACCTTCTCCAGTTTTTTGAGGCGGGTTACATCGTGCAGTACAATCATCGTTTTTTCTTTACCTTCCGGAAGCCCGTGAACCGGTGAAATAGTAACATCCAGCGCAGCTTGATCTTCTTCTCCCAGAATGATTTCCCGTGAGATAGGTGCGCCGGTCTCCTTGTAACGGTCAAGGGCTTTTTGCATGTCGATATTTCTGAATGCCTCAAGGGGTGTCTTACCGACAATATCACGGAAACGGGCCGTGAAAATCTTTTTGGAAGCATCATTGATCGCTTCTATCCTGTCATCGGTGTCGAGTAAGAGTATGCCGTCTTCCATACTGGCAAGAACCGCTTCCAGTTTCCCCTTTTCCTCATTTGCTGACTGGATTTTTTCTTTCAGTTCCTTCACCATGTAATTGATGTTTCGGGCCAGTCGTCCCGTCTCATCGCTTGAATTGATCATGAGACTTCCCGGATCTTCCCCTTCTCTAAGCCGTTCGGTGAACTGTTCCATTGCATGAATGGGTGATGTCAATCTGGATGTAAACAAAAAGGCGACCAGGAACGACAGAATTCCGACAATAAGAAACGATTGTAAGATCAGCAGATTTATCTCCCGTACATACTGTCTCACCTCGGCGAGAGGACGTGCCAGTCGTATATATCCTCTTATCTCGGGACCCTCTTTAATCGGCAGTGCGATATATAATGTGTTCATTCCAAGGGTTTTGCTGAAACGCATTGACCTGCCTGTACCTTTTACCCGTGCCTCCTCAACCTCCGGCCGGTTCAGGTGATTATCCATTCCGGAGGCTTGCTCGTCTGAGTCAGCGAGGACCACGCCGCTCGAATCTATCAGTGTAATACGGGCATTCGATATCTTGGATGCACTGTTAATTTTAGAAATGATCTCCGACTGAGAAGGATTGATGTTGATCATCTGAGCATAGGACATAAGCTCTGTATCTGTCCGTTCCATCAGCCTGGATTTTATCTGCCTGGTGGCATAGAATCCTATTACCACCATCGCGATCAGTGTGATGACAAGATATGTTCCGAAGACCTTGTAAAATAGACTGTTCTTCATATGTTCACCGAATAATCCCACCTTGTGTAAAAGGTCCTGTTATTTTTCAGAATCCCTGACAGGATCCTGGTGCCTGACATTTTTTCCTGTAACCATGTAGATAACCATTTTTGCGATACTTTCCGCGTGGTCTGAGATCCTTTCCAGGTTTTTTGATATCTGTGTGATAAGAAGGGCTCTATGAATTGTCTTGGGGTCTTCCATCATGAACGTAAGAAGTTCCCTGAATATCTGTTCATTGAGATTGTCTACTTCTTCGTCTTTCTCTCTCACTCTTTTAGCCAGTTCACAATCCTCCTTGACCAGGGCATCGAGACTTTCCTTGACCATTTCCCGTGTAATATCGGCCATCCGTGGGAGATCGATATACGGTTTCACCGGGGGAACTTCATTCAGATCCAGTGCTCTCCTGGCAATATTGACCGCCAGGTCTCCGATTCTTTCAAGGTGGCCGTTGACCTTGATGGCGGCGGCGATAAATCTGAGATCTTTCGCGGCGGGCTGCCGTAATGCCAGAAGACGAATGCATTTCTCCTCGATTTTCTTATCAAGTTCATTGATCCGGTCATCGGCGGCGATAACAATGCGTGCCCGGTCCGAATCCCTTTCCAGGAGAGATTGCATGGCGTATTCTATCGCCTGTTCAACGAGGGCTCCTTCATAAAGAAGAGTTTCCTTGATATCCTGCAATTCTTTCTCATATTGGATGCTCGTATGCGACTTTTCTGTCATATCATTTTCCTCTATTGTTTCTTAGCCGAATCTTCCGGTAATATATTCTTCAGTTTGACGGACATCCGGATTTGTAAAGAGCTTTTCTGTAGGATTATACTCTATAAGTTTTCCAATGTAAAAAAACCCTGTGTAATCAGAGATCCGGGCAGCCTGTTGCATGTTGTGGGTCACGATGATTATGGTATAATTTTCTTTCAGTTCCTCGATCAACTCCTCTATCTTTGCTGTCGAGATCGGGTCCAGTGCCGAGGTCGGTTCATCCATCAAAAGAATTTCCGGCTTCATCGCAAGTGCCCGGGCGATGCAGAGCCTCTGCTGCTGACCTCCCGAAAGCATCATGGCTGACTGTCCCAGGATATCTTTCGCCTCATCCCACAGGGATGCCTGCTTCAAACTCTGCTCAACGAGTGCTTCAAGTGTGCCCTTATCCCTTGTGCCCGTCAGCCGTGGCCCGTAAATAATGTTGTTGAAAATCGATTTCGGGAAGGGATTCGGTTTCTGGAATACCATGCCGATTCTTCTTCTAATATCGACAGGATCGACGCCCGGATCGTATATGTTTTTCCCCTCGAATATAACCTCGCCCTCGACCCGTGTTCCATCGATAAGATCGTTCATCCGGTTGAGTAATCTCAGGAGAGTCGATTTGCCGCATCCTGAGGGCCCGATGAGCGCGGTTACCTTGTTTCGCTCAAAACTCATGGTCACATCTTCCAGAGCCTTGAAATCACCGTAATAAAAGTTGATATTCTCTGTTTCTATGACATACTTAGTCTGCACCGTTACCACCTTTTTCTTTTCCTGATATAACTCCGTATGACAATTGCAATCAAGTCAATGCTGAGAACGAGCCCCACCAGAACAAGGACGGTTCCGTACTGTATCTGCCTCGTTTCTTCTATGTGTGTTCCGGCGGTGGCCAGTACGTACACGTGGTACGGGAGAGCCATCACCTCATCGAAGATCGACGTGGGGAGCTTTGCAGTAAAAAACGCGGCAGCCGTAAACATGATCGGCGCCGTTTCTCCAGCGGCCCGGCCAATTCCAAGGATCGATCCGGTAAGAATGCCCGGTAGCGCATTGGGTAATACAATCCGTAAGATAGTGTGCCATTTCGATACGCCAAG
>JAFGQD010000156.1 GCA_016935875.1 Deltaproteobacteria bacterium | reverse complement strand
GGGGGGGGTAAAGGATGGAGAAGAAATTGATCATTACGGTGGACGGTCCCGCTGGTTCAGGGAAGAGCACTGTAAGCAGGATACTTGCCGAAAGAATATCCTATATGTATCTGGACACGGGACTCCTTTACCGGGCGATTGCCTATCGGGCGATGCAGCATGGAATATCTATAGCGGACGATGAGGCGCTTCGTGAATTGTGTGATAATATTACTATTCCCCTTGAGATGGGTGGAGACATGAGGGTTCTGATAGATGGAGAGGATGTCTCAGACAATGTCAGGACCGAAGAGATAGGCATGCTTGCCTCTTCGGTATCCGCGGTTCCCGCGGTGAGGGATGCCCTTCTTCCGCTTCAGAGAAGCGCAGGAAAATATGGGGGTATCGTGACCGAGGGCAGAGATATGGGAACAGTGGTGTTTCCAAATGCGGATGTGAAGTTCTTTCTGGATGCCGATGTCGGTGAACGCGCACGGCGCCGGTACGCGCAGCTGGTGGAGAACGGAGGAAACGCAAATATTGATGAAGTCAAGCGGGGACTAGAACTGAGAGATTATCGGGATACAAACAGAGCGGTAGCTCCTTTGAAACCGGCTGATGATTCCTCTGTTATTGATACCACCGGAATAGATATCGAGGGAGTGGTCAAGATGATGGTGGTTATAGTGAAAGAGCGGGCAAAGGAGGTTGGGATTCAATCCCGTTGAAATCAGTTGGAAAATCCATTTCCAAATGGATGACAACCCGTAAATCATAGCCAATCCATTAAAAAGTACTTGAAAAACCCGTCGGATAATTGCTAAGTAGCGCATCGAAATCTGAAAATTAGTGGTTCTTTATACGCATCAAGGAGGATAACGCTATTTCATGGAAACCATTGTATCTGTAAAACCGCTACTGGCTGTGGCAGTTTCGCTTTTTGGTTCACTTTTGATTGTTCTCTGCGGCAGAAGGCCCAATCTGAGAGAATCCTGCAGCATTACGATCGCACTGATCAAATTTGGCATTGTTATTTCCATGCTGCCTGTCATTCTCAGCGGCAAGAAACTGGTTTATAATCTTGTTGAGATTCTTCCAGGCGTGAGTATAGCCTTTCGGGTTGATTCACTCGGTCTTCTCTTTGCGATTGTGGCTTCTTCCCTGTGGATCGTAACGACCATCTATTCGATAGGATATATGCGTCCCCTCAAGGAACACTCGCAGACGAGATATTTCACATTTTTCGCACTGGCTCTCTCTTCGGCCATCGGCGTTGCGTTTTCAGCCAATCTCCTTACGCTATACATGTTTTACGAGATGCTGTCACTTTCCACCTATTCTCTTGTGACCCATCATCAGGACTCGGAGGCCCGGTTCGCGGGAAGAAAGTACCTGACCTATCTGATGGGAACGTCCATAGCGTTTTTTCTGCCCGCAATGATTATTACCTATTATTTGACGGGCACTCTCGATTTTGCCGACCAGGGCATCCTGGCAGGGAAGGCGGGAGGGCCGATGCTGATCCTTACCTTCGTGCTCTTTATTGCCGGAATCGGTAAGGCCGCCATCATGCCCATACATTCATGGCTCCCCTCCGCCATGGTGGCCCCGACACCGGTCAGCGCTCTGTTGCATGCCGTCGCGGTAGTCAAGGTAGGAGTATTCTCCGTCCTGAGAATATGTTTCCATGTGTTTGGCATAGACCTTATGCATACACTTTCACTCGATGTTTTCCTGCTCTATTTCATATCTATTACGATCCTTGTCGGTTCTTTGTTCGCACTTAAACAGGATGACCTCAAGGCGCGGCTCGCGTACTCCACGGTAAGTCAGCTTTCCTATATCGTGATGGCCGGCGGTCTGATCAGTGTCATGGGCATGACAGGGGGGGTTATCCATATCGTCATGCACGCCTTTGGAAAGATAACACTCTTCTTCTGCGCCGGGGCCATTATCGCCCATACCGGCTTCAAGAAGATCAGTGAGATGAAGGGGATCGGAAAGATGATGCCCGTCACCATGGCGGCGTTCTTTTTCGGTTCACTGAGTGTCATCGGCATACCTCCGATGGGCGGCTTTATCAGTAAATGGTATCTCGCGCTGGGGTGTATCGAGGCAGGTCAGATTCCCATACTGGTCGTTATCCTGACCAGTTCTCTCCTGAATGCGGCATACTTCCTGCCGATAACGTACAACGCCTTCTTTTCCAGCGGACCCAACTTTGATGCCTCGACACGATTGAACGAGGCCCACATCTGTGCGGTTATTCCACCCGTAGTGACCGCCGTTGCGTCTTTTCTATTATTCATCCATCCGGGATTTTTTCTCGAGCTGGCACGGATGACCGCACGGGCTGTAATGGGAGCCGGATAGTCTGTTGTAATTCTTTGCCGCTTTGCAGGGAATAGAGAACGGATATCATGATGGATATGAACAAAATATTATTGATCGATGACGAAGAAGACAGTCTCGACGGTCTCTCCCTTTCTCTGAAGAATGAGGGTTATGATGTCATCTCCGCCTCCTCCGGCAAGGAAGGTCTTGATGCCTTTGAGAGAGAAGCACCTTCGATCGTTTTGACCGACCTTAATATGCCCGGGATGGATGGGATTGCTGTCCTGAAGAGGGTGAAGAACCGTAATCCCGATACTGAGGTTATCGTTATTACGGGTCACGGAGATATGGATTCCGCTATAGATGCCCTGCGATATGGTGCTTCAGATTTTATCACCAAGCCGGTGAGAGAAGAGGCGCTGCACCTGGCCCTGCAGAGGGCCCGAGAAAAACTTATTATAAGAGAAAGGTTCAGGGCATACACGGCTGATCTTGAAAACATGTGTCATATAGCCATCGGGGAGGTAAAGCGAAAGTCCGATTTTCAGGATAAACTGATAACCAGTTCCAATGATGGCGTTGTGGCAACTGACGAAGATGGCAGAATCATTATATTCAATCCGGAGGCGGAAGCCATCTTCGGGATTCCCCGGATTAACGTTGTGAGGAAACTGGATTTCAGGCAGTTGTTTCCCTCCCAGATAGCGGATCTATTCAGTCAGATGTTCGGCAGCGGAAGGGGAATGAGAGATGTGGGCTGGCGAGATGTGATGATTCCCAGAAAGGGTGGAGATGATGTCCCCACCCGATTTTCCGGTACCCTCCTTTTTGATGGTGAAGATATTATCGGGAGCGTTGGTTTCTTTCAGGACCTCAGGGAGATAAAACGTCTTGAAAAGGAACTGGTGAAATCCGAAAGACTGGCGGCAATAGGCCAGACAGTCGCCAGACTGGCCCACTACATCAAGAACATTCTTGCCGGTCTTAAGGGAGGAACATATGTCGTCAATATTGGTCTTGACAAAAATGATACCGATAAGCTAAGAACGGGCTGGCAAATGGTCGAGAGGAATGTGGGACGGATATCTTATCTTGTTACCGACCTGCTTGCATATTCCAAAGAACGAGAACCGGAATACAGAAAGTGCCTTCCAAATGATATTGCCGAAGATGTGTGCGAGTTGCTGGATAGAATGGCGATGGAAAACCGGATCAAGGTTGAGAGAGGGTTTGATCCATCAATAAAAGAGGTTTCGATGGATCCGGATATGGTTCACAGTACCCTCCTTAATCTGGTTTCGAATGCCGTGGATGCCTGTATATTTGACCTTGACGAAAAGAAACGGCACACAGTCAGGGTGGGGACACAACTTGAAGATGACAATGTAATCAGATTTACAGTGAATGATAACGGTTGCGGAATGAGTGAAGGGACCAGAAATAAGATATTCTCGGCCTTTTTCAGCACAAAGGGGGGAAAGGGCACCGGTCTGGGCTTGCTGGTTGTCCAGAAGTTGGTTCAGGAACAAAACGGCAGCATAGAGATATTGTCTGAGTTGGGAGAGGGATCAACTTTTATCGTACGGCTTCCCTATGGGAAGGTGGAGTAAGGCGTAAGTATAACCCGAAACTCGCAACTTGAGACTCGATACAATTAAAGCTCAAAGGAGTGTTTGTGATGTCTAAGAGGGTTCTTACCGTTGATGACGACCCCGATATAATCATGTTTGTCAAAACTGTTCTGGAGGAGAATGGATATATTCCCCTGATAGCAATGAACGGTGAAACAGGGCTTTCTATAGCGAGAGACGAGGGTCCCGATCTGATCATCCTGGATGTCTTAATGCCTAAACAGAGCGGTATCCGCATGTACAGGGAATTGAAGGGTGATGATGCCCTCAAGGATATTCCGGTTATCATACTTTCCGGAATTGCACGACGCACGTTTCTCCGTTCCCAGGAAGCTTTGACGGAGTTTGGAGATCAACCGGTACCTGAGCCAGAGGTCTATATGGAAAAACCGGTTGAGCCGGCGGAACTGGCGGAGGTTATAGCAGACCTGATAGATCGAAGTTGATGGAATATTGATGAACGGGGGGTACAATGCAGAACAAGAAGTTGCTCTTTGTAACCCAGTTTGAAGAGTTGTGGTTCGATGCCCTCACGTCTTTGATGGATTTGAGGAAAACAGGTTTTAACCATGTAGTGTTTCTGCATGTTATTGAAAGAGACAAAGTCGCCATGCACCGCGGCAAGGGTTATCTCAAGGATGAAGAGATAAAGCTTCGGGAAATGGCGAATGTCCGGTTTATAGATTGGGCGGAGAGTCTCTTTGAACAGGGTATGGAAGTGGGGGCATATATTGTTGTCGGGAATCCGCTTCCAAAGATCATATCCACTGCGGCTGAAGAAGATGTGGACCTTATAGTCATGGGCCGCCACAAGAAAGGGAAGTTTGAGGAACTCTATGGGGGTTCCGAAACTCTGGAGATACTTGAACGGACGTCTACACCGGTGCTGGTATATAAGTATATGTTGCCCTCGGGAAAAGTGAATGAAAAACCATTCGAAAGACCTCTGCTGACGATGGATTGGTCTCCCGCCAGTGAGAAAGCTGTTGATTACCTCCTTTCGTTCAGGGATATCCTGAAGAAGGTGATCGTCATGCATGTGATCGGGGAAAAGGAATTTAAGAGTACATCGGCGATGGAGATACAGGCCATTCGAAAGGAAAACAGGCAGAAACTCGAGAGGGTATGTTCCGTTTTTGAAGAAGAGGGTATACAAGCCGAGTCACATCTTTACGTGGGCGGCACATTCGAGCAGATAGAAAAGGCGGCAAGTGAACGGGAAGCCTCGATGATTGTTGCAGGGACAACAGGTAAGAGCCCCCTGAAAGAAATCTTTCTGGGAAGCGTTGCTAAAAAGTTGACCAAGCATTCAATGCTTCCAAGCCTGCTGGTTCCTGCGAGTGTTAAGCTGTAGGAATAGGTGGAAGTAAGTTTTCGGGAGGTAAAAGGGTAAAATTGCTTTACGTAACTGATCTGAAGGAACGCATTTCATCTTTTGACGTCTTTAAGAAACTCTTATTATTGGAAAAGAAGGTATTTGACAGGGTGATATTCGCCCTGCCTTCCTCCTCGGATGCTTGGACAGAAAGTCTCTCAAGTACGGAATTTCAATTCGAGACAAAAACAATCAGAAATTTTTCTTATCAAGAGATTACGTCTATTGCTGAAAAAGAACGCGTATCATGTATTGTAGTTGATCTTGATAAGACTTCTCATAATACCACCCTCCGAGAGTTGGCGCTTAAGTCGCGCACGCCGGTTCTTGTAATGGGCCAGAAACATTCAGACAAGGGGTTGTTTGATCACGTCATCTTTGCCACGGATTGGTCCCCTGCCTCTGTAAAAGTCATGGAGCATATCCTTACGTTCAGAGAATTGATAGCAGAGCTTGATATTATTCATGTTATCAGCGAGAAACTTACCGTGAAAGACATGAGAGAGCTCAAAGAGCGGTTGGAACACACCCGGAAGATCTGTCTGAACGAAGGTATCAACGCGGAATCACATATCTATGCCGGCGACGTTGCGGAAGAGATCGTAACGGCATCTGAAGATTACAGGGGAACCATGATAGCCATAGGGTCAGGGACTGAGAAATCTTTCCTGAAGCGAATATTCAAGAGAGATACGGTCAATAATATTATAAAAAGTGCGGCTGTTCCGGTACTCATAGTGCCGGTTACAGTACCGACGAGTCGGGATTAAGAATATGGAAGTAACAATCTTTATTCATGCGGCGGACGATGCGTTTCGTATCCTGGAAAAAGCGAAAGCGCGGGCTGTGGGATTGCTTGACACTGCCACTAACCTGACATCTGAGACAAGATGGATGCGGGAGAAAAAAATCCAGGCCATCCTGAAGGGCGCGCAGGAGACAAAATCGGGCTTTCAGAACTTTGTTGCCACCTTCGTGATGCTGATGGTATTCTGGGCACTGCTGTCCGGGAAGTTCGATACCTTTCACCTTTCTCTCGGCGTCATCTGTTCATTGATCGTTGCGTATCTGAGTCACGACCTGCTATTCGCTAATGTGAGGGTAGGGGACGGCCGGCTTATTGCTCAGAGGTTTCTCCGCTATATCCCGTGGCTTATGCGTGAAATCGTGACGGCTAATTTTCATGTCGCCTATCTTGCCCTGTCGCCGAAAATGCCGATAGATCCTCAGATCATTACCTTCAGGACCAAACTGGAGAGTGATATCTCATGGGTGACGCTGGCCAATTCCATAACCCTCACGCCGGGCACCATCACAATAGATATAGAGGATCGTGAATTCATGATACATGCCCTGGACAGGAAAGTGGCCGATGATCTGGATACGGGCGAAATGGAGGACCGGGTGGCACATATCTTTATGGAGGCGGACCACATATACATCCAGGACGTATTGGATGTGTCCCGTATATTTGCTGAGTTGAAGAGAGGTATGTAGATGATTGTCAGCAGCGATGATATTATCATAAAGACCATTGCACGGATTTTTGTCCCTTTTATACAGCTGTACGCCCTGTACGTCATCATGCATGGTCACTACAGCCCTGGCGGAGGGTTTCAGGGGGGCGTAATCCTGGGCGCGAGCATGGCCCTGCTCCTGATAACCCACGGCTATGATGAGGTAAAGAGAAGGCTTCCCGAAGGTGTCGTCATGCTGCTGGGGAGCGTGGGCGTCCTGATTTATGCGGGAATCGGGCTCACCTGTCTCCTTCTCGGCGGGAATTATCTCGACTACAGCCAGCTGTCCGTTATCCTGCATGTCGACCCCGCGCATGCCCGGTCTCTGGGAATACTGGGTGTTGAACTGGGTGTCGGGTTCACGGTCATGGCGGTTATGTACTCCATCTTTTTTGATATATCGACAGGTGGAATACTGCCCGAAGATCAGAAACAAGAAGAAAAATTGGAAAGTGAAGGGTAGATTACTCACATTTGGGGTTTCATATGAATGAATTTTTTATTGCGGCAGGGCTCGCTTTGTGCCTTCTTGTTTTTCTGGTGCTCTACCGAGTTATTTTCGGTCCGGGGGTGTTTAACAGGATAGCCGCCAGCTCCGCTATCGGCACCAAGACCCTGATCATACTCCTTATCCTCGGATATGTGTACAACCGCGTTGATATGTTTATCGATATCAGCATGGTGTACGCCCTCCTGAATTTCATTGGGTGTATAGCCGCGGCAAAATACCTGGAAATGGAACGGTAGAGATATGGCATATATCGTAGAGGCTCTGTCTATTGTGTGTATTCTGGGTGGACTGTTCTTCTTCATGACGGCGACGATCGGGCTCTTGCGCTTTCCCGATTTCTTTACTAGGCTCCACGCCACGGGAAAGGGCGATACGCTGGCCGTTTTCCTCTGCCTGTTGGGCTTTGCCATCCATGAGGGGTTGTCCCTCACCGCCCTGAAGATCCTGTTTATTGCGGTGTTTATGTTTCTAGCCCAGCCGACGGCAACGCATGCCATTTCGAGAGCGGGGATACGGCATGGACTCAAACCGTGGGTAAAGGGGGAAGAGAGACAATGAACATACCCTTTGATATTATTTTTCAGATATTTGTAGTTATGTGCGCGATCGCGGCGATAACCGTCAGGGACCTCCTGAGCGCTGTTATGGTCCTCGGGGCGTACAGCTTCTTTATGTGTCTTATGTGGGCGCAGCTCGGCGCCGTCGATGTCGCCTTCACGGAGGCGTCGGTCAGCGCGGGCATAGGAACCATTCTCCTGATTGCCGCCGTGCTGAAGACGACAAGGAGGTCAAAAGATTGAAGACCCTGGGCCTGATTGTATCGATAATTGTGGGGGCTTTTCTTATGTACGGCACCATTGACATGCCTGACTGGGGAGACCCTAATTCTCCGGCCAGTATTCATGTGTCGCCCCGGTATATCAAGAAAACCGAAGTAGAAACGGCGACGCCGAATATGGTCACATCCGTCCTCGCCGACTACCGGGGATATGACACCCTCGGCGAGACAACGGTCATATTTACGGCGGGCATGGCGTGTATCTTATTGTTGAGAAGACGCAAAGAAGCCGGGAAAGCCAGACGATAGGGAGAGTGAACCAATGGATTTTATCATAGCGAAATACAACTATTGGATATACATCATCCTTATGATGATAGGCTTTTATGCGATGATAGCAAAGAGCAACCTGATCAAAAAGATCATCGGGATGAATATCTTTCAGACGGCGATCATACTCTTTTTCGTCTCCATGGCCTACAAAAAAGGTGGGGCGACGCTGCCGATCCTGACAAACGCGGATATGCACGGCGAGCACGCCATACAGGTGGCCCAGTACCTGAATCCCCTGCCGCATGTCCTGATGCTGACGGCGATTGTCGTCTCCATAGCGACGCTGGGTGTCGCCCTTGCCATCGCCATAATGATGTATAGAAAATACCATACCCTGGAAGAGGATGAGATACTAAAGGCAATCAAATGATTATTGAACAAGCCCCCGCCCTGATCGTTGTTATATCGCTGATGTCGGCCATTGCCACGCCCCTGATCGGCTGGTTGAAAAAAGACCTGTGTTACCCCTGGGTTATCCTCGTCCTTCTGGCCTCCACCATCTGCTCGGTTCTGGTGTTGAACACCGTTATCCACGAGGGAGTCATCCACTATTACATGGGCAACTGGCTCCCGCCCTGGGGCATCGAGTATGTGATTGACCACCTGAATGCCATGATGCTGGTCCTGATCACCGGAAGTTCTCTGCTGGCGGCGATATACTCCAAGAAGAGTCTTGAGGCGGAACTGCCTGACAGGACGATCTATTTTTATACCCTCTTCCTTCTGCAGGTGACGGGGTTTCTGGGGATCGTCATCACG
>JAFGQD010000155.1 GCA_016935875.1 Deltaproteobacteria bacterium | reverse complement strand
GTTTTGCCGATGGACTAGACCTCTCTCATTGGCGGCATATTCTCCTTAAATTCATGGAAAAATGGCCGTTATGATGTATAATGGGCATAACAGTGACGAACGCAGGTATTGTAACCGAAAAAAATGCCGCACCCCTGTAGGTGCACATTTGTTCCGGTGACGATGTGATCGCCCGGGAATACCATTCAACATGACCACTACAATGAATCACCAGTCCGGAATTGTCAAACCTGCAGAACGTACGCAACCCGTTACTCCCGAAAAGGTTTTTGCATTATCGAAAGGAGATTATAATGTCTGAAAAAGAGATTAACATGTACACGCTCAGCACCTGCAGCCACTGCAAAGCTACCAAAAAATTTATGAGTGACTGCAACGTGAAGTACGATTTTATCGATGTCGATCTCCTTGAAGGTGAAGAACAAAGGGCGATCATCGACGATTTGAAAAAGTACAACCCCCGCTGCTCCTTCCCCACCATTATCATCGGTGACAGGGTTATCGTGGGGTTTAAGGAAGATGAGATACGGGAGGCCCTGGGATTATGATGAAAGCAGAACAACTCTATGAGATGCTGAAAAAGGTTCAGGAACCAAAGGGGTATTATTTTAACAGGGAAAAAGAAAGGGTATTCGATCTCCTCGAGGCCCTGCTTACCAATAAAAAAAGGTATGGATACATGAGCTGTCCCTGCAGGCTTGCGGCGGGTGACCGGGAGCAGGACAGTGATATCATCTGTCCCTGCGCCTACAGGGATCCCGACGTTGAAAAGTACGGCAGCTGCTACTGCAACCTCTATGTCTCAAAGGAATGGAACGAAGGAAAAATCCCGCGCCCATACGTCCCAGAACGCCGTCCACCTGAAAAGACGGCCTTTTAAGCCGGCCACTCGACGGGCAGATATTGCTTTCATACCGGACAGATTCGAATCTTCGTGAGTGATCGGTGCTTCCTGAGCGAAGTAAAAGAGTTGTTCGTCTGAGATTATAACGAGAACCGGCTATCCTTCAGAGAGTTTTCTATCATCACTCTCCCTTGTCCTGATACCCGCGCCATTGAAAGTTGTTTGCTTCGGTGATCTGATCGTTCAGCGTCCAGAAATCATACAGATATCCCAGACCAAAAATACCCATCGTCAGCAGATACAGAATCCCCGTGAACCACTTCCCCATATACATCCGGTGTGCACCGAAAAGTCCCAGAAACGTCAGGAGAATCCATGCGATAGAATAATCGATCCACCCTTTACGAAATCGCATATCCGCCTGTCGATCCAGCGAGGGGATAAGAAACAGGTCGACCAGCCATCCGATACCAAGGAGACCGAAGGTAAGAAAGTAGACGGTCCCCGAGATCGGCCTGCCGTAGTAGAACCGGTGGGAACCGGTAAACCCGAAGAGCCACAGGACATAGCCTATCGATTTAAGATGGGTGTCATTCTCACGATTCACGTAGTATCCCTCCTGTCTGTGAGTCCCTCCGCCAGGAAACTATTGAATGCAATGCAACGGCAACGTCGTGCTGTTTTATCTTTATTCCTGCAGCTTTTCGATGATCTCCTCATGTTCGGGAAATCGCCCCGTTTTGAACTTGGAGTAGATCATGTCGCCGTCGGCTATCACGTCGAATATCCCGCCACTCCCGGGCACCAGCGTTGCATCGGCCCCTAAGGTCCCCTTGATTTCGTCCGCCAGACTGGCGGCACGCGGTTTGTAGTTTCATTCTACACAGTAGTGAATTTCAATCTTCATTTTTTATACCCCTTTTTATTACAGTACTGAAAAAGGAACTACCATACTCTTTGCACCGCAAAGGTTTTGCACAGCTCCGGCAGAGGTCTTCCTCCTACTATCATACTGTGGCCGCTTGTATGCTGCACAAGTCATTCCGCTATAGATTTCTCATATGAGCATATACTGGTTTGTATACATTGTTTGGACAATCAATGTGGGGTGGCCACACCTTCATAGCTTCTGATTTACGGGTTTCAGTTGTTCCTTCCCGAAAGCAGAGAAATCGATTGATGCTGGTGTATTTTATATATCGTTAGAAGGCTATGCCTATTCTTACACCGAATATATCGGCCTTTGATTCCGGTTGATAAAATCCGTAAATATCGCCAGCATATTCAATAAATTCCACGCCGGATTTGGAAAATCTCATGCCCTCATAAAAGAAACTGGCCTTAAGGTTTCTCCACTTAAACCCTGCCTCGGCAAACAAGGATACTTCTTTGCCAGGTTCAATGGTAACCGTTGATCCACCCAAATCTACTACATTCTCGTTGTATATGGGAAAATTGAGTCCGGCCTCAGCAAAGATTTTCAGTTGTTTTGAGAAAACACGATCGCCACGGACTCCTAATTGAGCATAAACAATCGACCATGTCTCCTCATAACCAAATGCATTACTCGTACTTTTTAAGTCCCTCAACCACGACTTCCAGCCAAGTCCTGCAAAGGGTTCAAGAGAAGACTTCTCTGCTACCATAAAAATTTTTCCTATATCTGCTTCTATCTTGAAGCCGGAATAATCTGTATCTGTGTTCACCGGTGTGCCTGCCTGAGTCTGTCCGTCATAGTCAATACTCCCCATAAACAGTTCACCTTTAGCTTTTAAAGTTAATGAGTTGGCAAAATCTGACTTGATTGAAACACCAAGGGTAGAGATTGGCCCCGATTCTTTTAAGAGTTGTGATCCACCGTCACTGTATTCCTTCCATGTAAAGCTTTCAAATTTTACATAAATATCTGCCTCAGTCGCAGCGGTAACAGCTGGTGCACAGCAAAGACAAAGGCCAAAAATAAAGAATATTGCGGTAATGAAAGAATGTTTGATTGTGTTTTTCAATTTCATACAGTCCCCCTTTGGTTATAGTTGTTCAAAAGCACACATGACGCGTTCAAAATCATAGGTATGTTAAACCACTAACTCCATTATGGTATCTTGTCAAGGAATATTACAGTGAGATTTTCAAGCGTTAATAATAGATCTTCTTCTGAAACGATTTTGAGAACGTAAGAAGCCGATAATATTTTTCATCGAAACAAGGTCAGATAGTGGCCACATGTGCCATTTTGGAAAGTCCTCCATTCCTGATATGGTTTGCTTTTGTTCCAACATTCTTATATTGTCCGTGGTCGAGAGAGTAACATACTGAATGGATGGTGTTCATAGATGGGATTGCTCAATCTTCTACTGAAAGATCCGATGACCTTTGTGTTGATAGCTATACCGCTGTTGTACTCGGTAATCTTCCATGAACTGGCCCACGGGTGGGTTGCCAATAGAATGGGAGATCCCACCGCCAAAATGATGGGAAGATTGAGCCTCAATCCGCTCAAGCATCTCGATCCGGTGGGGACACTCATGCTCTTTTTCTTCGGGTTCGGATGGGCCCGGCCGGTTCCCGTCAATTTTGCCAATCTGCGTGGAAGCCGTAAAGGGCTGATACTGGTTTCTTCCGCAGGAATTATCGTCAACACATCACTCGCCTTTATTGCTATCTTCCTGCTGCGATTTCTGTCGCCACCCTCACATAGTATCGCCGCTACGATGCTTCACTATATGGCGCAGATCAATATCATACTGGCGGCGTTTAACCTGATTCCGATCCCGCCCCTTGACGGTTCTAAAATCCTGATGGGTTTTTTATCCCATCGTCTTCAATACACGCTTTCACGACTTGAGCCCTACGGGTTTTTTATCATAATCGGATTGCTCTACTTCGGTATCCTGAACCCTCTCATCGATTTCTTTCGCTGGATTATACTGTCAATCATCGGCCTCCTGCTCTTTTAAATAATCGGAGGTCTCAATTGCTAGTTTTCAATGACTCTTATTGACAAAACTTTTTAATGTGTGGCATCCTGTGCTTCAGGAGGGGAACATGAGTACAACGATTTTTTATTATACCGGAACGGGAAATTCATTCTGGGTAGCTCGCAAGGTTGCTGACGCTTTGGGTGACGTCGAGCTGTTTTCGATCTCAGAGTGTACGGATGAAAAGACAACTGTCAGTTCGGAAATCATCGGATTGGTCTTCCCGGTGCATATCTGGGGGGTGACAGGCCCGGTTGTTCGATTTGTCAATACATTACAGGGTTCACAACCGGATTATATTTTTGCGATTGCGGTGAATGCCGGCCAAGTTTCAAATACACTGGTCCAGTTGAAAAAGATCATGGCCGAAAACGATTTGAATCTTTCAGCGGGATTTGAAATAGCGATGCCGTCTAATTATATACCATGGGGAGGTCCGGGTCCGAAGGAGAAACAGCACAAATGTTTTGAACTCGCGCAGGAAAAGATTTCCCGCATCGCGCCCCGGATACAAGAAAAGACGAATATGCCTGTTGAAAAGGGGCCTCTCTGGCAGAGAATTGTATTTACAGCTATCTATAACATGAGCTTTTCTCATGTGCCCACAATGGACAAAAAGTTCTGGGCCGACGACAAATGCAACGCATGCGGAATCTGCCACAAAATATGTCCGGCCGGAAATATCACCATGCGTGAAGAAAAACCTGCCTGGAATCACAGATGTACCCAGTGTTTTGCCTGCCTGCAGTGGTGCCCGCAGGAAGCGATACAGTATGGCAAAAGAACCCCCAAATATGAGAGGTATCATCATCCGGAGATTCTTTTGAAGGACATGTTAAAATC
>JAFGQD010000154.1 GCA_016935875.1 Deltaproteobacteria bacterium | reverse complement strand
TTTTTATAATTTTATAGATTATAGATTCTTCCGACAAAACCTGCCGGAGAAAGAGGTAACCATGAGATTTGATATCGCGAAAAGCGGGACAGGAATGACATACGAGATACGCAATATAGTAAATATTGCGGAAAAGTTGAAGGAGTACGATGTTGATGTCACCTGGGAAAACATCGGAGACCCTGTAATAAAGGGGGAAAAGATCCCTGAATGGATGAAGGATACCCTGACCGACATCATAAAGAATGATATTTCTTATGCCTATTCACCCACCAAGGGTATGGAAGAGACCCGGGAATTTCTCGCGGAGGAGGTAAACAAGCGGGGGAAATACCAGATAAACAAAAACGACATCATCTTCTTCAACGGCCTCGGCGACGCGATAGCACGGGCATACAGCTCCATAAGGGTCGAGGCCCGGATTATCATGCCGGAGCCGACATATTCCACCCATCTTCTCGCGGAGGTCCTTCATGCCTCCTTTCCGCCGAATACCTACCGGATGAACCCCTACCACAACTGGCACCCGGACATCGCTGAACTCGAGCGAAAGGTGAAGAGTCACGACAGTATCGTCGGCGCCCTCGTCATCAATCCCGACAATCCGACCGGGTTCGTTTATCCCGAAGAGAGCCTCAAGAGAATCGTGGAAATCGCTCAAAAGTATGACCTCTTCCTCATCTTCGATGAGACGTACAGGAATATCCTGTACAACGGCTCCAAGACCCTCCCCCTCTCAGACATCATAGGGGACGTGCCCGGCATGAGCATGAAGGGGATATCGAAGGAGTTCCCCTGGCCCGGATCGCGGTGCGGGTGGATAGAGGTGTATAATGCCGACAAGGACGAGTCCTTTGCAAGATACATAGATGCCATTTTAACGCAGAAGACGTCTGAGGTCTGCTCCACGACACTGCCGCAGATGGCCATCCCGAAGCTTATGGTCCATCCCGAATATCAGAAATACCTGGACACCAGGATCAGACACTACGAAAAGCTTTCCAATATAGCATACAATATTCTCAAGGATGTCCCTTATATTGTGGTGAACAGGACAAATGGCGCTTTCTACATGACTATAGTGTTCAACGAGGCTGTGCTCAACGGTAAACAGAAGTTACAGATACAAAATGCCCCCATAACAAAGTACGTGGAAGGGTTAACGGCCGGTAATATAGAAAATGACAAGCGTTTTGTTTACTATCTCCTCGGGTCTACAGGGATCTGTGTGGTGCCGCTGACATCATTCTTTACCTCGCTTCCAGGTTTCAGATTGACACTGCTGGAGAAAGACGAAGGCAAATTCGAGAAAACAATACATACGCTGGCGGAAAAGATCGTGGAATATGTCGAGTCTTCAAAGTAAACACAGTTTTGATGTAACCATAGAGGTTAAAGAAAAGAGCTAAATCGCCCGTTTGATAATATATATGCTGAAGCGGTCTATCACATCTTCGGCCTCATCCCCAATCTTTTCGATGAACCTCACAAAGTCGCGGATATGCCTCTTGTGACTCAGCCTCAGGCTCTCGTTTCTGAAGATGCGCTTCTGGAGCCTGGTAGACACTATATCTCCCTCCGTTTCCCAGAAAATGACCTTGTGCATATGATTGCATGTCTCATCAATTTCGCTGAAAAAGGCCTTGCAGGACCGGACGGTACATTCTACAGCGTTTACTCCGGAGGCAATCAACTCCCTGAAGTCATCGTGAAATTCGGGCAGAATATCCGGGTGCTCAATATCGAAGCGCCATATAACGGCCTTGTAGTGGTCAAGCAGGGCGTCCATATTCTCGAGAAGCTCCATTATGTCTCCGCGTAACTCAGGAACCAGTGTTTTTGTATATAAAAGATGTTCAAGGGTTCGACGCAGGGCGTCACCCCGATGTTCCAAGTCGTTCATTTTGTTCCGTTTCTCTTCAAAGGCTTCAAGATTGCCTTCAAAATAGTTTTCAGTGGCCTCACGGAAGAGCACGCCCGCCTCACTGACATTGTCAAGAAACTCGTCGAATTGTCTATCTGTTTCCTTGCTATTTTTCAGTATTCTGGACTTCATGGCTTTTTGTTCCTCATTCGGTTGAGGAGTAAACTATTATGAAAAACCTTCCACCCCGCATATCCGCCGGACCTTCGAAACGCAGGGAGAGACTATTGTATGAAAAATTACCTGGTATGGAACAGGTCATGGATACGGTCAATCTTCTCTTTCAGCCTCCGGCTGAATAATCTGTCGTCTTTTTTTATTCTCCACGATGGAGATATCCCGGCAAGGGCCTCGTCCATCATCCATGTATGAATAAAAACCTGCCCGTCGAGTTTTTCCAGGGCCTTTATCTGTTCTTCCGTGAACCACTTCGAATCCAGGAAGCGGATCGCCGCCCCGGTGATTTCCATTTTATGATACTCCGTCGATTCCATAATGAAGCTTGTATCATCAAGCCGAAGGGACAAACGTTCCTTCAGGGCTTTGTTAAATTGAAATGCCGAGGAATACTTGTTGCCGAGCATCCCCTTGAGTTTATCTGTCGGTATGCCCTGATTCTCAATCCTTTCTATCGCCGCCGCGGAGACTATATACTCAACCGGCTTGTATGTCTGCTGCTGAAACACGTTCTGGAAGAAAAACAGTGAAATAAAAGATATCAGGGCGGCGAGGAGAGGCGTCACCACCCATCCTACGGAGATTCCCCCCACGGTTTTCCATCTGATGCCTTTTCCTCCCTTGAGGAGACCGATGCCGATAACCGCGCCGACGATGGCCTGTGAGCTGGAAACGGGGACCAGAGGAATAGAGGGGAGCCCGTGGCTTATCAGGAAATGTTCCAGGCCCTGGGAGGCGAAGAGGAAAAGGACAATAGAATGGGCCCACACCGCCACAAACGCGGAAACGGGTGAAATCTTCATGATACCCGTTCCTACCGTCATCATTACCCTTTTTGAATAGGTGATAACACCGATTGCTATGGTAATGCCTCCGATGAGAAAGAGCTGTTGCGCGGAGGTCAGCGAAAAGATCCCCATAAAGGAGATGTCGCGGAATGGCGAAACGGGTACAAACACCCCCATGACGTTTGCAATATTGTTCGCTCCGAGGGAGTAAGCCCCAAATATGCCCACGATTATCAAGCCGTATCGTGTGAGGGTGTCGAGTTTGAACATCCGTATTTTGAAAGTTTTAATGCAGAAGACAACCAACTTGTACAGTATCATGGAAAAAATTGCCGCCAGAATCGGGCAGGCGATCCAGCTGGAAACAATCTTTGTGAGGGACGTATAATCAATCAGGGTGCCGGTGAAGAGATTCCAGCCTATGATGGCACCGATAATGCCCTGAGAGGTCGACACGGGATATCCTAAGACCGTCATTAAATAGACGCTTACTGCCGCGGCCAGGGCGACGATAAATGCCCCTGCCATGGCATTCACCGTGCCCAGCTTTCCAATGGTATCCGAAGTACCTGCGCCGCTTATGACTGCTCCCAATATCACAAATACGCCGCAGAGAACAGCGGCCCTTTTAAAGCTTATCATCTGAGAGCCGACTGCGGTTCCGAACACATTGGCGGCATCGTTGGCCCCTAATGACCAGCCGAGAAACAGTCCACTCGAGAGGAAAAAGAGAAACATTATTCTTGCTCCTATAACGCGCGCTTGACGATATAGATGCTGAGCCGGTCTATCACGTCTTCGGCCTCGTCGGCTATTTTTTCCATGAACCTGACGAAATCACGAATGTGTCGCTTGTGACTCAATCGCAGGTCTTCGCGCCTGAAGATGGCACGCTGGAGGCGCGTCGAAACAACGTCGGACTTCTTTTCCCAGTAGATTACCTTATCCATGTGAGCCGAGGCCGTATCGATATTCCTGAAAAAGGCCCTGCACGCGCAGACCGTTGATTCTACTGCTTCCACGCCATATTCCACCAGTTCCTTGAAGTCTTCATGGAATTCATCACAGATCCGAGGTTGCTCGATGTCTATCTTCCACATCGCGCCCTTGTAATGGTCCAGGAGTGTGTCCATGTTTTCGATGAGTTCCAGCACATCACCCCTCGATTCAGGAATGAGTGTTTTGGTGAAGAGCATGAGTTCAAGTTCACGGCGAAGGACATCGCCCTGACGTTCGGCTTCATGGAGTCTGTCTCTCTTGAGTACGAAGGTTTCCAGATCGCCCTTCAGATAGTCGACGACGGCACCCTTGAAAATCAGTCCCGCCTCACTGACCCTGTTCAGAAATTCGTCAATCTGTGTCTCGATTCCCGATCTTCGCTTAAAGATGTCAAAGTCCATCGTTTCGCATCCCCATAGAATAATATACGTTCTAACCTTACTGCCTTTTACGGTGATTCAGTACCCTGCCCTGCAATCTGTGTCAGACAGTTTGAGCAGATTTACAGATCGGTGGAAAGAGAACTAATCAGTTGAAATATCTTTAAATATATGTTTAGCATAAGTCAAGATAATTGATTTAATATAATTGATAAACGGGAGTTATAATGAACCTTAACCAGCTAAAAATATTCTATTACACGGCAAAATACGGGAGCCTCAGTATCGCCGCGGATGAGCTGTATATTACACAGCCTGCAGTGAGTAAGGGAATTCAACGATTCGAAGAATACCATGAAATCAAGTTTTTCAACCGATTCGGGAAAAAGCTCGTCCTGACGGATGCCGGAGAGGCCCTCTACGATATTGCAGACAAGATTTTCGGAATGGAGAGCCAGGCGGAAGAGGTCATCCGCGATTTCCAACAGAGAAAGAGGGGACATCTCCGGATTCATGCAAGTGAAAGTTTCGGGGCATATTATCTTCCTTCGATTATCAGGGAATTCAGGAGAAACAATCCCAAGATTCAGGTATCGGTAAATGTCCTGCCCACGGAACAGGTTGTTGAAAAGACGGCTACACTCAACAACGACATAGGATTCATTTCTTACGCCATAGAGCACAAGAAAATAGCGACGAGGGAAATACTCGAAGACAGTCTCGTCCTGATCGTTCCCCCAAATCATGAATTTGCCGGCAAGAAAGAGATCCATCCTCGCGATTTGGAACACAGATGCCTGATCATGCATGAAGAGGGGGCGGCCCCGCGAAGAATCACCGACAGGTATATCAAAAAAAACAATATCTCCGTATCCGTTCCGCTGGAGCTTTCCAACAACGAGGCAATTAAACGGGCGGTGGAACAGGGGTTGGGTCTCGCCCTGGTATCCCGATGGGTGGCAAACGAAGAGATCGAAGACGGCAGATTGACGGCCATCCCCCTTTCCGATACCTCCATGAAGAGAAAATTTTATATCATTCACCACCGTGACAAGTATATTTCAACATCTCTCCGCAATTTGATCGAAGAAACCGTCAAGTGGGCGTCTGAGAACTTCTGAATCATGTATCAAGCCACGCCGCAACTTCTGAATTCGACTGTGGTTGGTGGGCCATTGGCCCTTTCCCAAAACCACAGATGGGGATTTCCTGTTCATGCAGAGAGCCGTGTGAGCGTATACTGACCTCTTCTCTGGGAGCGGAGATGGTTCCGAATACGGTATCGATATCCGCCAGGACAAAAAGGTGCCCGATACGGTCAGGATGGAGACGGTACAACCGGGCGGCCTCGGGACTCGGCATGATCATTTCGATACCCCTTTCTTCCCGCAGAAGCGCCATTGCGTCATCCATGGCGGACGGGTCCTTCAGGTATATGTATGCCGAACCACCGAGGTTTTTGTGGTGGACTACATGGCGATCCTTGATAATGGGAATCGCCGTTCCCGGCACCCCTGCTTCATTGAGTATCCTGGTAAGATCAAGCGCGTAGGACTTTGCGTTCATTCCGTGGTCGGCCGTCACAACAATCTCTATGTCGGAAGATGTATTCAGAATTTCACCGAGAAGCCGGTCAAGTTGATTAAAATTCCATTGAGAGCGTTCGTCTTCCGGCGGGTACGTGTGCGTCGCATAGTCCGTCGTCGTCAGATACAGGAAATCCGGCGATTTGGCCACAAGGATTTCACGAGCCGCCCTGAACAGCCAGTGGTTGGTTTCAATCGTATAAAATTCGGGGGGAGCGCCGATTCTATCCACGAGCCATCGAGAGGGCTTCTCGGCGGACTCCGCGATCTGGGCCCCCCGATAGATCAGGGTTTTCAGTTTATCCTTTGCTGTAAGCAGGGCCGATTTCTTGCCCCTTCTGCCGATTCGTTCAAAGATGGTTTCTGTAAGAAGATATTCCGATGATTCCATATACTTTTCTTCACCCGTTGACAGATCAAGAAAGTAGTTGGATGTAATTCCATGTACCTCCGGGAAACTGGCAGTGATGATGGACGTGTTGTTGACATTTGTTACGGTAGGAACAACCGCCCTGCCCAAGGTGCTGAAACCCTTTGCAGCGATAGCGTCAAGGGTCGGTGTATCGCTTTGAGTGATGTACTGGGGGTTTGTTCCATCCAGACAGACAACGATTCTTGTGCTCATACTCTTTTCTCCTTTTAACGTTATAGAAGCTTCTCCGTTTCGATAAGCGGAGTAAGGTCATGAATAATCGGAACGGACGTATCCACGACCGGCCATGTGCGATGCACTGACCTGTGTTGAAGCCATATGGGCCGGATTCCCGCGTCCTTCGCTCCGCATATGTCTATGCGCCAGTCATCACCCACAAAGAGGGCCTCCTGGGGTTTTATGCCCAACTCCGTCAGGCACCGCAGAAAGGGTTCCGGGTCGGGCTTCGGCGGCACATCTCCCTCTCCGGCTATTATGATTGCGTCAAAGAATTTGGCAATGCCGGGGAATAGACTCAGGCGGTGCCCGTCTGACTGAACCTGCCCCTGGGTGTTGGAAACAAGTCCCAGTCGATACCGGGAAGAAAGCGTCTTCAATACAGATACGGCTTCCGGAAA
>JAFGQD010000153.1 GCA_016935875.1 Deltaproteobacteria bacterium | reverse complement strand
TCCGGGGCCTATCTGGCGGAGATTGTCCGTGCCGGCGTGAAGGCCATCCCCCCGGGACAGATGGAGGCGGCGACGGCCTCAGGATTGAATTATTTCAAAGCGATGCGCTTCGTGATCCTCCCGCAGGCCCTCAAGATGATGATCCCCGCCATCGTAGGACAGTTCATCGCCCTCTTCAAGGATACTTCGCTGGCGTATATCATTGGAGTGTTCGAGCTGACGACCGTGGCCCAGACGATCAATAATCGGCTCATGATTTATCCATTTGAGATCTACACGACGATTGCCGTGCTCTACTTTATCTGTTGCTACAGCATGAGCATGGTGGCCCGCAGTCTCGAACGCAAATACACCCCCGAGGCCCGCATCGAGATTCCCGCCATGGCATAGGGGGAGAGGGGTATAGGGGAAAAGCTCGCTCCTTGCCATCGGACATGAGTCAGACAGAGACATGTCTCCTCTGATCGTCGGGCTCTGTAAAAAGAGGCATCAATCCCCAGGCTGCGCGTGCCTGATTGCATCGCATCAGGTCCTCTATGCCGGCATTCCATGTGCCGTTGTTGAAGAGAATGCCAAAGTTCTGGCAGGGGGTCGGTCTCCTGTCGTAGATAGTGCAGTGTACAGAACATCCAATTTCGCCTTCGAGGGCGATGCATCGGGGATGGCTTCGATTCGTACCTTTCATGCAGAGCCGAAACCCCGCCAAGTGGTCTGTCAATCCAGGGGGAACGGGTCCTCCACTCTCTTCATCCGCTTCACGCCAGTAGAATGAAACCCTGAAGACACCACAACATGCCCCGCAGGACAGACAAGGATTGCCGTGGAAGCCAGGGCTATTCAATGTTGAAGACTCTTTTGTCAGATCAACGGCCAGCATATACAATCAACGCTCCTGCAATGGTATTTCCGGCGGCTGTAACTTAAAAGACCCCCGATCTCTTCGCAAGAAACCGGGGATCTTGTTGCTGCCTGCATCGTAAAAATATCAGAAGGTTTTCGTCTGAAATCGGAAGGGATTGTACGCTGAAACCGCTACTTGTCAAGAGTATTTATTTGGAGAATTTATTTGGAGTGTTTTTTGGATATGCCGGAACGTTCCTTGATGTAAATGTAATAAAACCGATTCAGTATGAACAATCAATAGTAGATAAAGACGACATCGTAACGGTTGACAATCCACAGTAGGGGGAGGGCATGGAGAGTGTCAGAGTCGTAGGGATCAGGTCTTTACCCGACTCATTGCGGGGTATGCTGCCCCTATTTCAGGATGCCCTTGCCCTTTACGAGTTCGTCAATGCTACGGTGCAGGTCGGCCAGGGTATTGTCGTTCCCGATGGCATAGTTTGCCTGCCGCCCCGCCTCTTCGACATGGAAGAGGTCTTCCTCCGCCCTGTCCAGGGCGAGGAACTGCTCATAGCTGTGGGGGTCGCGCTCTTCACCCCTAGCAACCATCCGCTCGTAGCGCTGCCGCGGATCGTCCATGGTGATGTGTATCAGGATAAAATCATCTCCGAAGAATTCTTTCAGGATGGTGACGTCGGCGAACGACCGTATCCCGCTGATCCCCACGGTCTGATTCTCTTCACTGCCGATCTGTTCGGCCAGGAGTCTGACGAAGCAGCCTTCGCCCCGCTCGCGGAACCAGCGTTCCGAGATTGTGCGCAGGTTGTCCCGAGTCGCCTCCGCCCCCTCCTCGGCCGCAATCTGCCTCACCATGTCGCCGGTAGAGAAGAAGGGGATGCCGAAGGCGGCCTTGAGATACTTAAGGACCTCATCTTTCCCAGAACCGTTCTGACCGACGGCGCCGATAACCTTCATCACTGATCCTCCATACGGTACACAGAGCGCATAAACACGAATCCCTGCCCGCGACATCGCGGGCAGGGATTCGCTGTGCACTTTTTTAATGGGTATTACACCTCGGCGTCGCACCGCAGGCAGCGCGATGCCTCCTTGATGGCCGTTTCTATATCATAGCCGAGTTCCACTTCATCGAAGTTTGTCTTCCTCTTCGTTGCATCCAGTTCCGGCATCGCGGCCTGGGGCAACTCGTCCGTCTCTTCGTCAATCTCGAAGGGTATCTCGATTTTTTCAACCGGTGCCTCCCATGGAGACTCGCCGTTCTTGGCGCGGATCGCGCTGTCAATATCCTCGGCGGCCTGGTGTCCTGCCAAGATGGCGCCGACAACCGTCCAAGGTCCCGTTACCGCGTCGCCGCCCGCATAGAACTTCTCGCTGGTGGTACGGGATTTGCTCCCTTCCGCGAGGTCGAAACAGTCCCAGCGGTTGACCGACACGTCGCTTCCTTCCGGGACAAATGAAAGATCCGGGGCCTGACCGATGGCGGCCACGACGGCGTCAACATTGAGGGTGAACTCAGAACCTTCAACGACGACAGGCCTTCTCCTCCCGCTGTTGTCGAAATCTCCCGCCTTCATCCTCTCGCAGGTTATGCCTGTCACCGTGCCGTTTGCCGAGACGATCTTCTTGGGTGCCACGAAATATTCTATTTTGATTCCTTCGTGTTCCGCGGCGATTATCTCTTCTTCAGCCGCGGGCATATCCTGACGTGTCCTGCGGTACAGTATGGTGACATCTGCTCCCAGACGGACAGCGCAACGGGCGGCGTCAATGGCGGAGTTGCCTCCTCCGATAACCGCGACCTTGGAACCAAGGGTCTTTTCGCCCTTCAGCCAGGCATCTTCGTTGAGATTGAAGTCTCTCAGGAATTCGACGCCGCCGAAGACACCCGCTACATCTTCGCCGTCAACTCTCATGCGCTGGCTTTTGTGCGCTCCGGGTGCCAGATAGATGTAGTCGTATTTCTTGTCGACGTCTTCAAAGGAGATATCTCTGCCGACCCGGGTGTTGCATTGTATCTCCACTCCCAGGGCTCGTACGCCATCGACTTCTGCCTTGAGGATATCTCTGGGCAGTCTGTATGAAGGGATGCCGTAGCGTGTCATTCCGCCCGGTTCGGGGAGTTCCTCAAAGACGTTCACCTGATAGCCACGCAGGGCCAGATCCCTTGCGGCGGTCAGACCAGCCGGTCCGGCGCCGACTATCGCGATCTTTTCATTCCTGTCGACCAGCACGGGATTTACTTCCGGGCGGCTGGCGTTGTCGGTAATAAACCTCTTGATAAATTTGATGGCAAGCGCTTCATCCAGCGTGCTGCGTCTGCACTTCGACTGACACTGGTGATCACAGACCCTGCCGCAGATGGAGGGGAAGGGATTTGTTTTCATCATGACCCGGTAAGCGTCGTCAAATCTCTTTGCGCGAACAAGCGCCATGTATTGCGGAACATCCATTCCGATCGGACACGCGTTCTGACAGGGTGATTTGAAGAGTGCCGAGCACACGCCGGCCGAACAGTGTTTATCTCTGATATGCGCCTCGTATTCATCCCTGAAGTATCTGATGGTACTAAGGACAGGATTGGGGGCGGTCTGACCGAGGCCACAGAGAGCCGAATCCTTGATTATATCGGCCATTTCTATGAGAGTCTCGATGTCTCCCTCGCGGCCTCTCCCCTCACAGATATCGGTGAGGATTTCCAGCATCCTTTTTGTTCCCTCGCGGCAGGGGGTGCACTTGCCGCAGGATTCATCCTGGCAGAAGTCCATGAAGAAACGCGCCATGTCGACCGGGCACATGTCTTCGTTCATGACGATAAGACCGCCTGATCCCATAATGGCTCCGAGTTTGGCGACATTTTCGTAATCTATAGGCGCATTGAGGTGCTGGATCGGAATCATACCTCCCGAGGGACCGCCGAGCTGAGCGGCCTTGAATTTCTTCCCATTCGGTATGCCGCCGCCTATGTCGTATACGATGGTTCCGAGGGATGTCCCCATGGGAACCTCGACAAGTCCGACGTTGTTGACGTCTCCTGTGAGGGCAAAGACCTTGGTTCCCTTGCTCGTTTCATTTCCGACATTGGCGAACCATCCGCTTCCTTTTGCTATGATCTGGCCGATACTGGCCAGGGTTTCCACGTTGTTCAGGACGCTCGGTTTCTGCCAGAGACCGGAAACAGCGGGGAAGGGGGGCCTGGGCCGTGGCATTCCCCTGTTGCCCTCAATCGATGTCATGAGGGCCGTTTCTTCTCCACAGACGAAGGCGCCGGCGCCCTGGTAGACCTCGAGATCGAAATCAAATCCGGTGTTCAGTATGTTTTCACCGAGGAGGCCGTATTCCTTCGCCTGTTGTATAGCGATATCCAGCCTGCGAAGAGCCAGCGGATATTCGGCCCTGCAATAGATATAGCCCTTGTGGGCTCCGATCGCCTTCGCGGCGATTATCATCCCTTCAAGAACGGCATGAGGGTCTGCTTCAAGAACGCTCCTGTCCATGAATGCTCCCGGATCGCCCTCGTCGGCGTTGCAGAGGACATATTTGACATCGTTTTGTGACTGGGAGGCAAACTTCCACTTCAGTCCCGTTGGGAATCCGGCTCCACCCCGACCGCGGATACCGGAATCGAGGACCTCCTTGATGATTTCCTCTGACGTCATCTCGGTGAGGGCCTTGGCTACGCCGGCGTAGCCGTCCCGCGCGATGTATTCGTCGATGACTTCCGGGTCGATAAGCCCCTTGTTCCTCAACACCCTCAGCTCCTGGAGGGCGAAGAAAGGTATTTCATGCATTAAGGGGATAGATTCCTCTGTAGAGGGTTCCTTGTAAAAGAGCCTCTCCAGAGGCCTTCCCTTCAGAAAATGTTCTTCAACCAGTTCCGGCACGTCTTCCGGCTTCAGCATCATATAGATGATCCCGTCCGGATAGACGACCATGATGGGCCCCATGGCGCAGAAGCCGTTGCAACCCGTTTCAACTATTTTTATTTCATCGGCGAGGCCCTGTCTTTCCAGCTCCGCCGTGAGTGCCTGTTTTACCTTCGCGCTCCCCGTGGCGTTACATCCGGTACCTCCACAGAGCAGTATGTGAGACCGAAAAACTTTCATCGGATATGTGTCCTCCTTCAGTATTGATTGATAGTGTCTATTTGCCTTGTTCCGTGACCTTGGCCAGAACAAAGGGAGTCTGAACCTCACCTTCGAGGATGTGTCTCTTAAATACCTGCCTCATCTTGTTGGGATTCATGGACTCGTATATGATGGGGTCCTGATCCAGGATTTCAACGGTTATCTCGGGTTCCCTGCTGCACAGGCCCATGCATCCTGATGTGGTCACGACAACATCGGTGACTCCCGATTCTTCGATTTCGTTCATGAGAGAATCCATAACCTCTCTTGCTCCGGCGGCTATGCCGCAGGTTCCCATGTGGACGGTTACCTTGACCCGTCTTTCTCCCGCCCTTAAAGAGGTCTCACCCTGTACGCGTTCTTTGATCTTTTTCAGATCCTCTATCTTTAATTTTGCCATATCAATTTCCTCTATTGTATCAGCTGTATTGTTGTAAGATGTCTTTCAGCTTATCGGGTTTGACTCTCCCGTGGATATCCTCATCCACCACGACGACCGGGCCCAACCCGCATGCCCCGAGGCATCGGACGGTTTCATACGTGAACATCCGGTCCGGTGTTGTTTCACCCTCTTTTATGCCGAAGATCTTTTCCATGTTTTCGGCGATCTTTTTACCACCTCTCACGTAGCAGGCGGTTCCCAGGCATACTCGTACGGTATGTTTGCCGCGCGGATGCATGGTGAAGAAAGAATAGAAGGTAACGACACCATAGACGTGGCTGAATGGTATGTCGAGTTCTCTCCCAACCCTTTTTTGTACGGGAATGGGCAGAAATCCCAGGAGCTCCTGGGCCCTTTCCAACACAGGGATCAAGCCCCCGGGCTGACCCTTGTGCCTTTCAATAATCCCGTCCAATTCTTTTATCTGCTCCGGTGTAAATTCCTCTAAAAGCTCATTGTACTCTGAATCCATTTATTCTTCTCCTTGATGGAAGTTCGAAAGGAGGAGCGGGGAAGCTACCTCCCGGCCCCGATTTCTTTCAAACTGTCCCGTATATTTTCTTTTATAAATTGAATCACCTTCGGATGCCCTATGGGAACATCCTCCAGTTCATTCTTTACCTCTCTCGTGTCCAGCGTATAGTCTTTGTCGTCACTCCGGTGCGTGTATATAAAATCGACCCCTGGATTTCCGGCTATCATGGTCGTCATGGTTGTCGGCATATCACCCAGGGGCTGACGGTCGATGTGGCGGTACCCGAAGGTAGCTGTTACCGTCGTTCCTTCTCCCTTTTTCGATTCGATCGCAAAGCTTCCACCGGTGATCTGTGCCGCATGGGAGAGCAGGGGAAGTCCCAGACCTACTCTGCGTACCGTCTTGGACGTATAAAAGGGATCCAGTGCCCGCTTCACGATATCCGGTTCCATGCCATCGCCATCATCGGCGATCTCGATGCGCAGGATGTCGTCCCTTCTGTCTTCAGTGACGCTGATCTTAATAAGACTCGCGCCCGCCCTCGTGGAATTCTCGACGATATCGAGGATATTCATAGAGAGTTCCTGCATGGATTACTCCTCGACATACCGACCCTCACGTCCTTCAAGAGCCATCTTCAGCTCGGAAAGGGAGGGCTCTTCCATGAAAATCTTTGTGAAACCCGTTCCGATGTCGCTTATGAAATGGGCGTCGGATGATTCAATAAATGTATGGTCGTGCAGGTCGGGATATCTCTTGCGTGCCGCTTTTAATCCGGTCCTGCGGGATATTTCGAGGGCGTCAAAACGGACATCAGAAGGGATAAATCCCAACTGACCCAGGACGCTGAAACTCTCCCGGTCGATATGGGCGGCAATGGCTATGCCTCCAAAGCCGTGGACAGTGTCGATTGTTTCCTGAAGAGAGAGCCGGGTGGAACCTATCAGGAGCCTGTCGTTAAACCCCTCCACCTCATCAGATTCGTTTACGATTGCCTGACACCCGAATATCTCTTCCCGGTTGGAGCCGGAAAGGGCGGCGTAGACGACCTCTTGAACCTTCAGCAGGTCGCCGATATTTTCAAAGAACGAGATAACGTGGACCTCCTCCCTGCTTGTTATCTCCATACCCGGAAAGACATGGACCGGTTTCCCGCGGGAGGCTTCTATCACATACCGAACATTTTCAGATGCGTTGTGATCGCATATTCCGATAATGTCAAGTCCGCTTTCGAGCGATTTTTCAATCAGGGCCGTCGGGTACATGTCCAGATCGGCGCAAGGAGAAAGACAGGTATGTATGTGAAGGTCACACCTAAACCCCTTTAACATATATGCACCCAGAACCGGATAAACCATGAGATCCGGTTTTAACTTCCGACATGCCGGAATTGGCTTCACGTTCTCTATACGGTTATCAAATCATATAACCTGCCTGCTATTTCGAATCCGGGGAGGTCGGTTACCAGAAGAGGTATGCCCTCTTGGGAAGCCCTTTCAATAGTATCCGTATCGGGTTCTTTTCCGAGGACAAGGATAATTCCCGCATGCTCTTTCAGCACGCTTACCGCCACTACATTCTGGTGTGACTGGCAGGTAATCCATACGTCATCCTTTTTGCTGTTCGCCATGACGTCGCTCAGAAGATCACCCATGTATCCGCCTGACACCTCCCTGTCCAGTTTGTCCTTACAGCACCGTACCTCAAGGTTCAGTTTTTCTGTCAAAAGAGTCAAGTTCATGTGCACATCACCTGTTGATTAGTATCTTAAGCAGGGTCCCTTTGTTTATCTCGGATAATATCTCGAAACTGTCGGAACAGTTCTTAATATTAAAAAGACCCATACCGGCACCGAATCCCATCTCTCTGATACGATCATTAGCAGTGGAATAGCCCTGCTTCATGGCCTGTTCAATATCTGTTATGCCGGGCCCTCTGTCCTGTATATTAATCGATATACTGTCATCTGTTACGCGAACATTAATATTGCCCTGCTGTGCATATGATATTATGTTTACTTCCGATTCATAGGTTGCAATAGCGGCTCTTCTCAGGATGTCTCCCGTTATACCATGCCCCTTGAGTAACCTTTTTATTTCAACGGATACTTTGCCCGCATCTTCAAAATTATCACCCTTGACGGGGAAAGAGACTTCATATTCCCGGCTCATAACGGAACAACACTTCCAGGACCTTCGATCTTTCTGATACAACCTACGATCCCATTTGCGTATAGCCTTCCCGATGTTTCAAAGAGGATGTATTTTGTTGAAAGAATTGGTATGTCCAGTTCTTCGGCCAGTGTTATCGTTTCATCCGGAGGAATTTTCCCTCTGACTATAAGAATGGCCGAATTATCCACGATGCTCGCGATCCTTACAATCTGTGGATTCGTAAGCCCGGTGATCATTATGCTCCCCGGTTTTGCAAAGGCGAGGACATCGCTCATCAGATCTGCGCTGAAGGCGGTTTTTACTTCTACGCCTAAGTGCTTTTCACCCGCCAGGACCTTGGCATCCAATAAATCCGCTATTTCGCGAAGGATCATTTTGTTGCCTTTTTCTGCTAAAAAATAAACGAACTCCCCCTAACACAAGGAAGAAGGTATGTCAATATTTTTGATAATTTTGAGTCATAGATTTTTTTCTTGACAACCCCTGTTTTATTGCTTATGACGAATGTGACCTATGGTCATATTTTGACCTATGTTTATATAGTGAATACTGAAATACAATTGAAAATGGGGAGTAAGAGATTAGTGCTGGAAAAAAGGAGAGAGAGAGAAAGGGAGCAAAGAAGAAAGTCCATTCTCAGAGCTGCCAGAAAATTATTCTTTAAACAGGGGTACAATCCTGTAACTGTTTCAGATATTGCAAAAAAGGCTGAATTGAGCAAGGGGGCGATTTATCTATATTTCAGCAGCAAGGAAGAGATATGCGCTCAGATACTGCTGGAGGATATCGAGAGATTTCACAGCGAGGTGCTCCCCATATTCAAGGGGGGAGACAGTGCCTCAAAGGTATTGATCGGTTTTGCCAACATATATTTGAATTTTTTCCTGAAGGACAGGGAACTGTTCAGGATACTGATGAATTTCATGCTGCATGCCAACAGTCTGAATCTGTCAGATGATACAAATAGAAGGATTATCCTGGAAACAAACAGGGCAATCTCTGTTACTGAAAGTATATTCCAATATGGGATTGACAAAGGGGAATTTCTTCTCAGACGGGAAGATGTGAGAGAGATGAGGAATTCCCTCTGGGGGATGCTTAATGGGATAATCTCTCTTCACCTGTTTATCGGAAGGGAGTCAACCAGAGCACAAAGGATACATTCGGGGGTTAATGAATTTTTGAGCATTTTCATAGAAGGCTTAAAAAAATCTGAATAAGGAGGGATTTGAGGTATGGGTAATACATTGGTTAACATGAGGGACCAGAGGTTCATTTTGTTTGAGCAGCTGGGTATCGAGAAGCTTTTCACTGCCGAGAAGTATGCCGACTACTCGCAGGATCTGATTGACATGATGCTGAACGAGGCGGAGAAGATGGCCGTGGATGTCATTCTTCCCACTTACGATGTCGGTGATAAGGAGGGGGCTCAGTTTAAAGATGGAAAGGTAACCGTTCCATCCTGTATCCACGATGCCATCAAGAAGTTTAACGAGGCGGGCTGGAACTGTGCGCCTGCGTCCCCGGAAGTTGGGGGACAGAATGTGCCGCTCTGTGTGTGGAGCGCCTGTGCGGAACTGTTTGACTCGGCAAATTTCGCATTTATGATGTATCCGGGATTGACCATGGGGGCGGCCGCTCTGATCGCAAAGTACGGTACGGAAGAACAGAAGAACACCTATATGTACAAGATGTTTGCCGGAGAGTGGGGCGGTACCATGTGCCTGACTGAGCCGGGTGCGGGAAGTGATGTGGGGGCCACAAGGACGACAGCGAAGAGACTGCCCGACGGCACGTTCAGTATCGAGGGGACGAAGTCCTTTATCTCCTGCGGTGACAACGATATCTTTGCAAACATCATCCATCCGGTGCTTGCCAGGATCGAAGGAGATCCTCCGGGAACAGGCGGGATTTCCATCTTCATCGTTCCGAAATTCAAGGTGAATGAGGATGGCAGCATAGGTGAATCCAACGATGTCGTGACGGGTGGTATTGAGCACAAGATGGGGATCAATGCATCCGCAACCGCCACTCTCAATTTCGGCGAAAACGGAAAGTGTATCGGTTACCTCCTTGGCGAGGAACGAAACGGAATGAAGGTCATGTTCAACATGATGAACGAAGCCAGACTGGAAGTGGGAATGCAGGGACTCGGACATGCATCTGCCTCTCTGGAGCATGCCGTCCAGTACTCGAAAGAAAGAGTCCAGAGCAGGCATATCATGCAGATGACCATGCCCGATGCACCGGCTATCCCGATTATTCAGCATCCCGATATCAGGCGTTCGCTTCTCTGGATGAAATCGCATGTGGAAGGCATGAGGTCGTTGAACTATTTCGCCGGTTACTGCATCGACATGGAAGAGACGGTAACAGACGAGGCGGAGAGGGCTAAATGGAAAGGTTTCGTCGAAATCCTCACACCCGTCATCAAGGCATACTGCTCCGATAAGGCCTGCGAGATCTGCTCACTGGGTATGGATATATACGGTGGATATGGTTACATCAAGGAATATCCGATGGAGCAGTACCTGAGAGACTGTAAAATCGCCTGTCTCTATGAGGGGACAAACTATATTCAGTCCCTCGACCTGGTAGGCAGGAAGATGGGTATGAACAAGGGTATGAATGTGATGAATCTCTTCGGAGAGATCAATCAGACCATCGCTAATGCCAAGGAAAATGAAGATATGAAGGATTATGCCGCTCATCTTGAGAATGCCTACAATGCCGTTGTGGGACTCTCGATGCAGTTTGCGGCGTGGGGGAAGAGCTCCAGCGTATTGCTGCCCATTCTGAATGCGAGACCCTTCCTGATGATACTGGGTGATCTTGTTGTCGGATGGCAGCTTCTTCAGGCGGCGGTCATTGCTTCCGGGAAACTGGATGTGATGTATGCGGAAGCCGGAGCGGAGGATTCCATAGCAAAGAAGCGCGCGCTGGCCCGTGAAAACGGTGATGCCGCGTTCTATCAGGGCAAGCTTGCATCGGCGAAATACTTTGCATGCAACGTCCTTCCCACGATTGAGGGAAGGTGCAAATGTATTACACTGGCGGATAAGACCCCCATCGAGATGCTGGAAGATTCTTTTTCTGTCTAGGGGAGACGGAATAAACGTAAACCAGGGCGTTTGTGTTATGCCCATAAAAGGAGGATTGATATGTCGTATGAAATTAAGAAAGCTGCCATCATAGGGGCAGGGGTCATGGGCGCCACAATCGCCGCCCACCTCGCCAATGCGGGGATTGAGAGTGTGATGCTTGACATCGTACCCCCCTTTGAGCCGAGTGAAGCGGATCTGAAGAAGGGCCTCACAAAAGAGAGCAAGGCGTGGCGAAACAGTTTCGCGATAAACGGATTGAACGGTGCGCTGAAATCAAAACCTGCCAGTTTCTATTCAAAGAAGAATGCGTCGATGATCGCCATCGGCAATCTTGAAGATGACCTTAACCTCTTGAAAGATGTTGATTTCATTCTCGAAGTGGTCATCGAAAACTTGAAGATCAAACAGGAACTCTTCGCAAAACTGGAAAAGGTCATCAAACCGGAGTGTATCGTTGCAACCAACACCTCCGGACTTCCGATCAGAGAAATATCGGAAAAGATGAGTGCGAAGAATAAAGAACGTTTTCTGGGAGTCCATTTCTTTAATCCTCCACGCTATATGAAACTTGTCGAGGTCATCCCCGGCGAGACGACAAAGAAGGAAATCGTCGATTACATGACATATTTCCTGGAGAACGTCGTTGGAAAGGGTGTCGTTATCTGTAAGGATGTTCCCAACTTCATCGCAAACCGTATCGGTGTCTATGATATATCCAACGCCGTCAAGACGATGCTGGATAAAGATCTGACGATACCGGAACTGGACGCCATTATCGCCAAGGTTCTCGGCAGACCCGGTTCCGCGATCTGTGGAACGATCGACCTTGTCGGTATAGACACGGGTTATCACGTCATGAAGAATCTTGTTGCAGCGGTGCCTGACGACGAGATGGTAAAAACCTTTATCCCGCCCGAGTTCATGGACAAGATGGTGGAGAACAAGTGGCTCGGCAACAAGACCAAAGGTGGTTTCTACAAGAAGACAAAGGACGATAAGGGCAAGAAGGTCAAACTGGCGCTCGACTATCATACGATGGAATATGTCCCGTTCGAGAAACCCAAATACGAATCAGTCAAAGAAGCGGGCAAGACAGAGGGGAGTTTCGATGATAAATTGAAAGCCCTCTTCTACTCGGAAAAAGACATTGCCGGTGAGGTCGCACGGGAATATCTCTGCAAGAACTTCATATATTCCGCGAATCGCATCCCCGAGATATGTGATACCGTCTACCAGATAGACAACACCATGAAATGGGGATACAACCACCAGAAAGGTCCTTTTGAGACATGGGATGTCGTCGGTGTGAAGGAATCTCTAGAGGTGATGAAGAAGCTGAAACTGAAGATTCCCAAGAAGATCATCGAGATGCTGAAGAAAGGTGATTCCTTCTATCTCAAAAAAGAAGACGGTAACTACTACTACGATTTCGACAAAAAGGATTATGTAAAGATGGGAGATAATCCCAAGATTATCCTTCTGCCCGAACTTGCAGCGAAGAACAAGGTAATCAAGAAAAATGACGGTGCTTCCCTCGTGGACATAGGTGACGGTGTTGCCTGTCTTGAATTTCGTACCAAGATGAACGCTATCGATGGCGATATCATTTCCATGATTGAAGAGAGCTGCGATATCGTGGAAAAGGATTTTACGGGCCTGGTAGTTGCCAATCATGGCACGAACTTCTCAGTAGGGGCAAATATATTTCAGGTTCTCATGGCGGTTCAGAATGGCGAATGGGATCTGCTTGACAAACTGATCCATGATCTTCAGTACGCAAATATGAAGATGAAATATCTGGAAAAACCGGTCGTAACCGCTCCGGCGGGCATGGCTCTGGGTGGAGGCTGCGAGGTATCCATGCATGGTCAGAGATGTCAGCCCTGCGGTGAGACCTATATGGGTCTCGTCGAAGTGGGTGTTGGTGTTATTCCCGCGGGCGGTGGCTGTAAGGAGCTGATGGTACGCTGCACGGAGGGCCTGCCGGATGGTACCGCTGAGGTCTTGAACATGCAGCCGATATACGAGAAAGTTCTCATGAATATCGGGCAGGCAAAGGTGGCCACGAGCGCTATGGAGGCAATGGAACTTGGTTACATCCGAAAGACGGAAAACATCAGCCTCAATCGAGACCATCAGATATCGGATGCAAAACGGCTCGTTCTCTCAATGGCAATGACCCATAAGAAGAGAAAACCCGACATGATTCCCGTCATGGGAGAGAACCTGATGGGTATCGCACATGCAGTCCTGTTTAATATGAAGCATGGTAACTACATGTCGGATTATGACGAGCATGTGACGATGAAACTCGCATGGGTCCTTTCGGGTGGAATGTGTCCGGAGGGTACCTTTGTTACGGAGGATGCGATTCTTGACCGTGAAAGAGAGGCTTTTCTGAGTCTCGCCGGCGAGCAGAAGACGCAGGATCGAATTATGCACATGTTGACAAGGGGGAAACCACTGCGTAACTAACAAATACGCTATTTATCGCTGACACTGGTCACGGTTCGTTGGCCGGATCGGCATTAAATGAGAAGGGGGATTATTATGCGAGATGCTGTTATTGTTCAATCAGTGAGAAGTCCGGGAGGGCGTTACAAAAGGGGGGCTCTTGCCCAGACCAGGGGTGACGAGATAGGGATTCAGGTTCTGAAGGGATTGATGAAGCGGGTTCCGCAGGTCAAACCCGAAGATGTCGATGATCTAATCTGCGGTTGTTCGTTTCCCGAGGGCGAGCAGGGAATGAACCTCGGCAGAGTGATAGCACTCGGTGCCGGGCTTCCTATTACCACGTCGGGTATGACCGTCAACCGTTTCTGTTCCTCCGGTCTGCAGGCTATAGCGGATGCCACGGCAAAGGTCATGGCGGGGTGGTCCGATTGTATTGTGGCAGGGGGATGCGAGACCATGTCACATATTCCGATGGGTGGATGGATATTCCGACCGCATCCTGAATGGGGTGATCTGCCGAACACTTATGTCTCCATGGGGGTCACCGCGGAAAATGTCGCGGCCGACTATAACATCAGTCGTGAGGATCAGGACAAGATGGGAGTCGAAAGCAACCGAAGGGCCCATGAGGCGATTCAGAAGGGTCTGTGGAAAGATCAGATCGTTCCGATTGAGGCCTGGAAGTATGTGAAAGACAAAAACGGTCAGTGGATCAAGATAAAAAAGACATTTGATATGGATGACGGCGTGAGATGGCCCGCAACACTGGAAAATATGGCAAAGCTCAAATCGCCGTTCAAACAGGGCGGATCGGTTACCGCTGCGAATGCGTCACAGATGACCGATGGCGCGGCCTTCACGATGATCATGTCGGCCGAGAAGGCAAAAGAACTGAAGTTGAAACCGATCGCCAAACTCACCCATTATGCTGTTGCGGGAAACAAGCCGGAAGAGATGGGTGTCGGTCCCCGGTACGCGATTCCGAAGGTTCTGAAGCTGGCCGGATTGAAACTGGACGATATCGACCTGTTCGAGATCAACGAGGCCTTTGCGTCCCAGGCCATTTACTGCTGCAGAGAACTCGGCATAGAAGATCGGTACTGGAAGGGTGAGATTAATCCGAATGGCGGCGCTATCGCCATCGGTCACCCCTTGGGATGCACCGGCGCGAAGCTGACATGCCAGTTGCTGGATGAGTTAAAGAGACGTAAACTGAAAAGAGGTATCGTCTCCATGTGTATCGGTGGCGGTATGGGAGCTGCCGGCATCTATGAGATGCTGTAGGCTCAGAAGATTGTAGTAAGTCTGAAAAAGCCATGGTCCTTGTGACCATGGCTTTTTTGCTTTATGATGAGGTCGTTAATATTTGAGTTCGGCATTATGAATGTGATAAGGGAAATACCAAAAAAATGAATGGTGGAATGGAGAATGGGAATAAAAATTGGTTCGGTTCAGTTTGAACCGCTGTTTGGCGAGGTTGACAGAAATCTGGAGCTGGCCGGGAGTCTTATCATGAAATCCGATGCAGATCTCCTGGTCCTTCCCGAGCTGTTCAATACCGGGTATGTGTTCGCATCAAAGGATGAGGCAATCGCCCTTTCGGAACAGATACCGCAGGGCAGGACGACACAGAAACTGTGTGATGTGGCGAAAGAGACGGGCACATTCATTGTCGGAGGTCTCGCCGAGAAGAGCACAGACGGGATATTCAACTCGGCTGTTCTTGTTTCCCCTGACGGTTACGTCGGAAGGTACAGAAAGGTGCACCTCTTCTTTGAAGAAAAGCTATGGTTTGATCCCGGTGATGAGGGATTCAGGGTCTATGACATAGGCGTATGCAAAGTGGGAATCATGATATGCTTCGACTGGTTTTTCCCGGAATCGATGCGCGCGTTGTCACTCATGGGTGCCGATGTAATCTGTCATCCGGCGAATCTTGTGTTGCCCTTTTGCCAGGATGCCATGAAAACGAGGTGTATCGAGAATCATGTCTTTGCAATAACGGCGAACAGGACAGGAACTGAAAGCAGGGAAGGGAAGTCTCTCCAGTTTACCGGCAGGAGCCAGATAATCGGACCTGATGGCAGGATTATCTGCCGTGCCGGTGAGGATTCCCAAGAGGCCGGCACGGCTGAGATCGACGTGAAGTCGGCCCGCGACAAAAAAATAAACATCCACAACCATCTCTTTGACGATAGAAGACCCGATTACTACGGCGAGCTTGTCGATTGTTGAGCTGAATTGAACAGCGAGCGCATGCCCCACCGCTTGCGGCGGGGTTAGCGAGCGAATAAAAAATAAACATTATCCTTAACAATCGGAGATTCCCCGCAACTTGTTGCGGGGGCTTCAATTGAACAGCGAGCGAATAAAGCAAACAGTATCCACCGGAATTATGAGATTAAAGACAAGCGTTCTCCTCACCTTGGGCATTTTTGTGTGTATTGCCTGCTCCACCGGAACTTATTTTCACCAGGACGATTTAGCGGATAACGTGTATATCCTGGCAGATCCCCAAAGTGACGGTGACCCGGACAAAACCCGCGAGGTAATCGAAGCTATCATATCGGTCATCGATGACAGCCGTGCATATCCCCGGGTCAGCGTTACCAATCCTCTTGATGGTACCCTTTTCCCCATTGACATTGCATCACCGGATATAGAGTGGAAAGACGCAGATTCCGGTGCATTGCTCTGGTTAGTACGGGTTACCTTTGAAGGAGAGGAACAGACTGTCAACTACCTCACCCGTGGAACATCATGGACTCCGGATCGAAAGACCTGGGAGTTGATCAAGGAACATTCTCTCAACGGAAGCGCTGTTCTTTCGGTCTTCGGAATAGATACGGAAAATGGTATCACCATTACCGGCAGGGGGCAGGTTTCCTTTGCCACCTCCCGCGATTCCGTGGGCGCGCCCATCCTGTTTATGCAGATGCCCCTTCCCTTTGCTTTTGCCAATACACACCCCGATCTGTTCAGGTGGTTGCTGGCAGACCTTTCGTCTTATGAAAAGCCCCCGGTGGTGCTCGAGAAGATGCCGGTATGTGGAAACTGCCATTCCTTTTCCCGGGACGGCACGGTAATAGGTATGGATATCGACTATAGAGGAGACAAAGGTGGGTACGTTATGGCACAAATGGGGAAAACCATCGATGTGACCCCGGAAGATATTATCAGCTGGAATGATTTGAAAGGGTCAGATGATTCGATCATAATTTTTGGATTTTTCCCCAAGGTATCGCCCGATGGCAGTTATGTCATTGCCACGGTACAAGAAAGATCTTTTTTTATCAGGTTGAACGATCCGGCCTTTTCACAATTCTTCTTTCTCGCCGCAGGGGTGCTCTCCTATTATATGCCGTCAGATAAGACCTTTCATCTTCTTGCCGGAGCCGATGATCCTGCTTTTGTTCAGACCTGTCCCGACTGGAGCCATGACGGAAAATATGTCGCGTTCTCCCGGGCGCCCGTAAATAATGATCTCGTGGATCTGGTGGTGAAAAAGGCCCTTAATGATGTCGACCATGACACCCCGCTCTCGGAACTGAATGAAAGATATCAGATACAGTATGACCTGTACCGTGTTCCCTTCAACAACGGCAGAGGGGGTGTTCCCGAACCGATTGCCGGGGCGAGCGGAAATGGTATGAGCAACTACTTCCCCCGTTATTCTCCGGACGGAAAATGGATAGTGTTCTGCAAGAGCAAGAGTGGACTGGCCCTGCAGCCCGACAGTCGCCTCTATATCATCCCCTCCGGGGGCGGCAGGGCCAGGGAACTGATCGCTAATCGCCATGTCATGAACTCCTGGCACAGTTGGTCGCCCAACGGACAGTGGCTTGTCTTTTCATCGAAGGAGACAGGTCCCTTTACCGTATTGTACCTTTGTCATATTGATGAAGAAGGGAATGACAGCGTACCGGTTCTGCTGTCCGGATTACAGAACCGCAACTTTTCCAATCTGGTGCCTGAGTTTGGGAATATAAAGCCGGAGATGTTACAGCGCATCAGCATCAAAAAATTCTAACATAAAAGCTCCCCCGGAAATACCATGTAGGGGAGCTTTTATGGTTATACTATTGCCGGCAAGTTTCTATCCGGCGTAGCCATTGAGCACTGCCTTTATAGCATCGGAAGAATTCTTCAGAAAGAACGTATCCTCCACAACCTGGGATTGTGTCGAATATTTGATTTTTACCTGAGAGCCTTTCATCAACCGGGTAAGAAGCGTTTCATCGAAAGGGGCCTGAATACCGGCATAGAGGCGGTAATGGACAACGTTTCCCAGATGCCGGTATCTCGTCAGATCGGTCCCCTGCGGTCCGACAAGATACTGCTGGAGATCAATCGGAGTCGAATTGCCAACGCGCAGTTCGAGGGGAACATCCGTAATCATCCGTTCTGCCGGAAAGAAGGAAAGCCACAGAGTGCCTTTCTTTGAATCAGCCGATATAACGAGAAGACTGCCCCGGGAATTGATCGTATAGGTATACGGTATCACCTGTTCCGGCTCGGAGCTTTTTTCCTTTTTGTTCAGTATATCGCTCATACTTTTGAGTATACCGGCGGAGCTCGATACTTCAGGGTATCTTACAACGGTCGACTGCCATCTATTTTTGAGCTTCGGATCTATGGGAGCAATGGCATCTTCAAATGGAAGCAGTATGGACAAATCAGGGCGGTTTTGTGCTTTCCTGAGCGTCTCACGATCAAAGGTTCCGAACATGGCCACCTGCCGCTCATATTGCCTCGTGATCGGCTGATCTTTGCCAGGCCGGTAAGAGAGCTTGAAGTAGAGAGGCTTTTCATCGAGGAGCTTAAAGGTGCCGGGCAGTACGGCAACACGCCAGCCATCGTAATCATAGTAGCGGGATGCGTCGGAATAGCCCCGGGATTTGGTCTTTGTATCATCGACCATGAATGTAATGTTCGATGTTGGCGATATCCGGTCCAGGATAAAGGTAAAAATGTAATACATATTATCTTCCCCGGAAAGCCTCTCGGGTTTTCCCATGGGGATGGCGTTGTCCGAGGCAAAGCGATATAGTTTTTCAAAGGAATGGAAGATCTTACGTGTGTCTTGCGGCATTTTCTTCCCAGGCACCGTAAACGCGATTACTGCCGGATCATCGGGAAACACGGGCATTACGCCGCATCGGGAAATGACAACACCCTTGGATTCGACTCGATAGGTCGCATTATAGAAGAGTATCGTCCGGCGCCCCAAAGCGTCCTGAAAATCGAGAGAGCCGGAAAGTGTCATCGACTGATGAAATTCCGTGGATTGACCGTATTCGAGAATCTTATGCCGCGCCAGGAAGAAAGTAGAAGGGACAAGTTCCTTCCGGGACTGTTCTATGGCACGTTCCACCCTGACGCCGGAAACCTTCTCAGGATCTTCACCGTAGGCGGACACACTGACAGCCGCCGAAACCAGTTTGAT
>JAFGQD010000023.1 GCA_016935875.1 Deltaproteobacteria bacterium | reverse complement strand
TTCCTTGACCGTGATGGCAAAGAAAAACTCATGATTATGGGATGCTACGGCATCGGCATCGGCAGAACGGCCGCGGCATGCATAGAGCAGAGTCACGATGAAGATGGTATTATATGGCCCATGTCGATTGCGCCATTCCAGGTGATAATCACACCGGTGAATATAAATGATGAGGAATTATCAAAGACTGCTGAAGAACTGTACGGCAGTCTCGTCGCGAACGGAATAGAGGTCATACTGGATGACAGAAATGAAAGGGCGGGAGTAAAATTCAAGGATGCCGACCTGATAGGCATACCCATCAGGATCACCATAGGCGCCAAGAGTCTCGCAGAGGGAAAGGTCGAGGTACGGTTCCGAAAATCAGGAGAGGTCGAAAAAATACCAATTGAGACCATCAGGGATTTTATTGTTAAGACGATACATAACAGTCTGGAATGCGTATGATCAGGCGCCAGCTCAGGGTAGATAGTACTATATGATACGAATAACCGACATACTGGAAAAAGGCCAGAAGTACCTGTCTCAGAAAGATCTCGAAATGGTAGAGAAGGCCTATATATTTTCCGCGTCTGTGCATCAGGGACAGCTTCGACTGTCGGGAGAGCCCTATCTTATCCATCCCCTGGAGGTGACGGGGATGCTGGTGGAAATGAGGCTTGACACCGCCACGCTGATAACCGGTCTGCTTCATGACACCGTCGAGGACACACTAGCCACCCTTGAGCAGGTTGAGGAGGCCTTCGGCAAAGATGTCGCTTTTCTCGTGGACGGTTTGACCAAGATTAGCAAGATAACCTTTGGAGACCAGCTGGAACGCCAGGCAGAGAACTTCAGAAAAATGATACTGGCGATGTCCTCAGATATCAGAATACTCCTCATAAAACTGGTTGACAGACTCCATAACATGCGCACGCTTGATTTTCATCCACCGGACAGACAAAGATTCATAGCACAGGAAACTCTTGAGGTATATGCGCCGCTGGCCGCCCGCCTGGGAATAAACTGGATCAAGGATGATTTGGAAGACCTGTCGCTGAAGTATCTCCATCCGGATGGATATTATGAACTGATGGAACGAGTCGACAAAAATAAAGAAGAGCGTGACCGATACACAGAAGAGGTAAAAGATATAATCCGGCGTCAGATAGAAAGTTTTGGCATGAAGGGAGAGGTCAGGGGAAGAGCCAAACATTTCTACAGCATTTTTATGAAAATGCACGAACAGCGCATAAATTTTGATGAGGTTTACGATCTCACGGCATTCAGGATAATTCTTGATTCAGACGAGGAGAGAAAATGCTACGAGGTACTCAGTGTCGTTCATGCACTCTGGAAGCCCGTTCCTGGACGTTTCAAGGACTATATAGCAATGCCCAAGGCGAACAATTACCGCTCCCTGCACACAACGGTCATCGGTCCCTACGGGGAACGGGTGGAGATACAGATACGCACGAAAGAGATGGATGAGTGGGCGGATAAGGGTATCGCGGCTCATTGGAGGTACAAAGAGGGACGGGTTTTGTCCGCTAAGGATGAAGATCAGATCGACAAACTCAGAGAATTGCTTGAGGGGCAGACTGAACACAAGGACGCCGGAGAGTTTATGAAAAGCCTGAAGCTGGCCCTCTATCCGGACGAGGTTTATGTATTTACGCCAAGGGGAGACGTAAAAGCCTTTCCAAAGGGTGCTACACCGATTGATTTTGCCTACAGTATTCATACCGATGTGGGTAATCAATGCATAGGGGCAAAGGTAAACAGAAGTATCGTTCCCCTGAAGTACAAGCTTCAAAACGGCGATACCGTGGAGGTTATGACTCAGACCGGACATTATCCCGGAAAAGACTGGTTGAAATATGCGGTGACTTCGAAGGCTGTATCCAGGATAAAGCAGTGGATCAAGACAGAGGAACGTGAAAAAAGCATCATACTCGGGAGGGAAATTCTCGAAAAAGAACTTAAGAGGCACCTTCTGAAGTTCAGCCAGCTGGTCAGAGCGAATGAATTCAGCGCTTTACTGGAGGAACATTCTCTGGCCACGGTCGATGACCTGTTAGCTCTTATCGGGTACGGAAAAATGTCGGCCAAACATGTGGCAAATCAGTTGTTGCATGATGAAGAGGAGGAGAAGAAAAAAGAAAAACAGGGAATTCTGGATAGAGTCAAGAAAAGGTTCAGAAAAGCTCCATCAGATGCGGGCATATCCATTACGGGAATTGATAATATAATGGTGAGATTCGCAAAATGTTGCAGTCCTCTTCCAGGGGATCCTATTGTCGGCTGTGTTACGCGGGGAAGGGGGATAACCATTCATGTGTCAAGTTGTCCGATGATACAGGAAGTGGACTCTGAAAGGATAATTGAGGCGCAGTGGAACGTGGATGAGAAACAGACCTTTTCGGTTGCTATCAGGGCAAACTGCAGAGATAAAAAGGGTCTTCTGTCCGAACTGAGCAATGTGATATATGCTATGGGAATAAATATGTCTTATGTGAATATTGATGCAACGCTGGGTGGTTACGCGAACTGTGTTTTTCAGTTGGACATCAAGGATCTTAAGCAGCTTAACATGATTTTTTCCGAACTCAAGAAATTGAAGAGCGTGTTATCGGTTGAAAGGATAAAAGAACCCTTCCAAAGTACGGGGAAGAGTAGCTCGAACGAAAATATTGACATGAGGCATTAAATTGCTGTACTAAACGCGCGAATCTCGAACATTTAAAATTACGATAGAGGATACAATGATTAGAAAATCGAAAAATTTTATACATGCGGCAGTTTTGTGTATGTTGCTGGGTTTCCCCCTATCCGCAGCCGCGGCGGGACATATGGTGGTTATAGATCCGGGTCACGGGGGCAGTAACATGGGCGTAACCCTGTCCAGAAGCGTTCATGAAAAGGATGTAACCTTGGCCATCGCGCGGCTTGTGAAGAAAAGTCTATCCGGGGCAAAAGACATAGACATCAGACTTACACGATTAGATGACAAGGATGTCTCTACGACAGATCGAGAGAAGATCGTACAAAGATCAAATGCGGATCTATTTATAAGCCTCCATGTCAATGCCGGCTTCGGGCAAAATGCTGAGGGGTATGAGATTTATTCATCCAGCTTCACCGTTCCATCCGCTAAAGAGAGCAACTCCAAGGAAATAGTAAAAAATATGGAGCAGACCGGATATCTGAACGACAGCGTCCGGTTTGGCCAGATAGTACAGAAGAATATAAGAAGGGTCTTTCCAAGAAAGGGGAGGGGATTGAGGAACGCACCGATCCTCGTCCTTGAGTCTCTGACAACACCGGCTGTTCTTCTGGAAATAGGGTTCGCCACGAACCTTGAGGACAAAAAACTGTTGAAAGATGAAAAAATTCAGAAAGATGTTGCCGACGCGTTAACCGAAAGCATACAAGAATATTTTTCTACCGGTGGGGCATCGTGATACGAGCAGATGGCCGCAATTGGGATGAAATGCGGCGGATAAAGATAACCAGGGATTTCGTGCCGAGCGCAAATGGATCGGCGCTCATAGAAATGGGTAATACGCGTGTGATATGCACCGCCTCTCTGGAAGACGGGGTTCCCCCCTTTTTGAGAAATTCCGGGAAAGGATGGCTGACGGCGGAATACGCCATGCTCCCAATGTCCACACCCGGGAGAAACAAAAGGGAATCGTCAACCGGCAAGATCAAGGGGAGAACGCACGAGATTCAGAGATTAATAGGAAGATCACTGCGTGCGGTAACAGACCTCGACGCCCTTGGCGAGAGGACAATCTTTATTGACTGCGACGTGATACAGGCCGATGGAGGTACGAGAACAGCGTCCATAACCGGTGGATTTATAGCGCTGGTGGAGGCCCTCCGCCGACTGAAAGAAAAGGTCGGGATAGAGGTTTTCCCGGTAAAGGACTTCATATCAGCGATCAGTGTCGGGATTGTCAACGGCGAGGTTCTCCTTGATCTTGATTACAGAGAGGATTCAGGAGCCGATGTGGATATGAATTTTGTAATAACCGGAAGCGGGGGAATTGTTGAAGTCCAGGGAACCGCAGAGGCAGAGCCCTTCAGCCGAGATATGCTGAACCGGATGACCGACATTGCGACCACGGGAATCTCCGAACTTATAAAAATGCAAAAAGACATCCTCGGAGAGATATGACGGCATTCGAGGCTTTATTAGTGAGTAGACCGGAATACAAAGAGATCGTATTTGCCTCAAAAAACAGGGGGAAAATCAGAGAACTTAATGCTCTGCTTGAAGGAATAAATATCACTCTTTCCTCTTTGTATGACTATACTGATGCACCGGACATCATAGAGGACGGCAGGACGTTCCTTGAAAACGCGTTGAAAAAGGCTCGTGTTATTTCCGACTATGCCGGAAGGACAGTTATAGCCGACGATTCAGGTCTGGAGGTGGATTATTTGGAAGGAGCGCCCGGCATTCATTCGGCCAGGTATTCGGGAGCGGGGGCAACGGATGAAAAAAACATTCGCAAACTCCTGGAGGAATTAGAAGGCGTTTCGGTAGAAAAAAGAGGTGCGGCCTTCAAGTGCGCGTTGGTTTTATACCGGACAGACGGAACATTCGAAACCTTTGAGGGAAAACTGGAGGGAACAATAGCCACAGAACAGGCTGGTAGCGAAGGCTTCGGCTATGATCCGGTTTTTATCGTGCCGGAATACGGTAAGACGGTTGCACAGATTGATCCTGATACAAAAAACAGGATCAGCCACAGGGCAATGGCCTTTGCAAAACTCAAAAAAAGCTTGCAGGAACAAGACGAATAATCTAAAAAGCATCAACTTTTTCCGCCATTCGGGGCGTAGCGCAGCCTGGCAGCGCGCCTGCTTTGGGAGCAGGATGTCGCAGGTTCAAATCCTGCCGCCCCGACCA
>JAFGQD010000152.1 GCA_016935875.1 Deltaproteobacteria bacterium | reverse complement strand
TGCTGTTTGACGTGGTTTTATATTTCAGCACAGGCCTTGAAGAATGTGTAACAGAAGACCCCGTCGGCTTCGGCAGTTCGATACAAAGCTTTGATGCCGTTATCGAAGACGCTTTGTTCAATAAGGCCATGGTGCAGAGCCTTTTCCCTGACCCCTTCAATCATTGCCGTAAAGGTATTTCGCGTAAATCCTTCGACCAGATCCGGTTTGCTTGCATCCACATAGACCATGCGGGGCGAGACACGGCATTTTTTGAAACCCGCTTGCATGAGCAATGGAAAGAGCTCCCGTCCTACCATGGAATTTCCTCCTGCCTGTTTTTGAAGTTCAATCTGACAATTAATTGCCTTGTGTGCGTCTTCACTGTCGGGATAGAAATATGCCGAACCATGATCTCCTTCGATTACGGTAATCGTCCCCCCCTGTTTGATAAGTTTCTTCAAACAAATCAAGGCATCAACCGGGTTTCTGAGGTGTTCGAGAACAAAGCATACGAAGACATGATCGAAAGATTGTTCCGCAAATGGAAGATGAAAGATATCTCCCTGTTGCAGTGAAACATTTGTAATTCCCTCCGCATCAATATTTTTTTTCGCCTGATCGATCGATTCTTCCGATATGTCGACAGAAATGAATTGAGCGCCGGGACTGTTTTTAGCAAGAGTGACAGTCTGTGCGCCGACACCACAACCCGCTTCCAAGATGAGGCTCCCGTCGTGATATGCCGTGTCGGAGTGAAGTAATTCGACTAATGTTTGCGCTTGATCTTGCAGCCGCTGGTTCTCTCTGTAATTGTATCCGTGAACGTATGTATTATTCAATATCTTCATATAATATTCTCCGGTCATCCGGCATGTTTTTCAGTATTTTTTCAGCATCTTCCGGAGAGACAGCTTCAATTGTTCCGTCCGGGTTCTGAACGGCTACGCCGCTTTCGGTTAGCATTTTGTAACGGGTTTTCCGTTCATCCTTATCCGGGCAGCATACAAGCTGGCAGTTAGCGCACGATACGCGAAGTTTGTCATCAGTATAGAAAAAATATCTGCCACCCGAAGATTCGGGCCACTGTGCATGCCTGTCAATCATTCGTGCCAGTTCAGCCTTTATATCATCATCACTTTCAGGAATGTTAAATCGGCCAGGTGACCAGGTGGACCATTTCCCCGATGAATGCAAACCGGTATACCCGCTGCATACACAATCACATCGCCCGTAATGACGTCGCTTCGAGTATTCAAATTCATATGTTCCAAGCCTTATATGGGTTTTTTCTTTCGGATGCATAAAAACCGCTACACATGATGCCATGCATAAACGGCAGTTGTCGCAATAATTTTCTTCTGAGGGCAGGGGATCTGTCGGCAGCAACTCGGCAGTTGTTATAGTGGACGCGAGGACGATAGCGGCGCCGTGCTCTTTGGTCAGAATATTTCCGGACAATCCCATAGATCCCACGCCGGAACGCACCGCCAGGTATCTATGAGCTATATCAGGGTAGTCACCATAGAGTCCGCCGGAAGATTCCGGTCTGTACACGCAATTGTCGGCCACCGGGACGGACGGATACCCTTTTTGCCCAAGATAATTGGAAAGGTGAAATGCAATGCCGCCGGCCAAAGCAGTCGTGCGCATGTATGCCTGTTCGTAAGTCAGGCGGTCTTTTTTCGCCAGATAAGGCGGTATTGTTTTAGGGTCAATTCCTACTGCAAAAACTACAGCTGATTTCGCGCCGGGAAGGACATACGTAAGATCGGAAGATGGCGGTCCTCCTGCCAGTGTTTCCGTTGTTACTATACCCGCGGAACATGCGCCTTCGATTATGACAAATTCTTGTACGATTTCGCTCAGTTTTTTCAAAGCGGTACTCCTTTTTCACGGCCTTATTTATTTTACTTCTGAATATAATGGATTGGGTGAGACGACGCTGTCCATCTGTTGGTTTTCAATAAACCCCTCAAGTCGGCTAACACAATCAGGCATGTTCATGCGACCGAAACCTATACGGAAACAATCAGATTCGTTATTGTATAGAGTCCCGGGAAGTAATAGTACTCCCGTATTCTCCACCAGTTGATTACAAAAGTGTTCGACTGATTTCCCCAAGTATCGTGGAAACGCGATGGGGCCGGCCTTTGGCTCATGCCAGCTGAACAATTCCGTATGACGATTGAAGAAAGAATTCAATATATTCAGATTGCTCCTGATGATACTCAAATTTCGTTCAACAATGGATTGACGATGTCTCAAGGCGAGCGTCGCTAAGAACTCACTCGGAGCACTGTTGCAGATCGTGGTATAGTCCTTGAACGTTGCGAGTTTGCGCAACAGGTCCTTGTTGCGGGTGGCAATCCAACCGATGCGCAAACCGGCCAGCCCATACGTCTTGGACATCACTCCAAGCGAGACCCCTCGCTCGTTCAAATCGACAAGCGCCGGTAAGCGCTGGTTTTTATCGTATTCTAATCCTCTGTATACCTCGTCTGAAAACACGAGAAATCCTCGATCATCCGACAGCCGGGAAAGCTCGGCCATAAACTCGGGAGTCGGAAGAAATCCCGTGGGATTATGGGGGAAATTGACCACTACGGCCCTGGTCTTATCCGTTACAGCATCCTCAAGAAACCCCAGATCCAGTTCCCAGGAATGATCAGGATCTCCATTCCATTCAATGACGCTGGCACCGATACCGCGAGCGACCTCTCCAAGGGACTGATAGTGAGGAGAATGAATGATTATCTGGTCACCCGGGTCAAGAACGACATTCATAAAGTTGAATATTGCTTCTTCCGCCCCAGCGTGAACCAGGATCTCTTCCGAAGAGACCTTTTTGTACAGAGATGCGATCTGAGCTCTCAGTTCGGGACTTCCAGACGACTCCGCGTATCCAAGCCAAAGAGACGAAAGTTCTTCATGAGCGTTATGCTCAAACTTCAACAAATCCGCTATCGAGAGACTTTCGCAGTCGGAGCAACAGAGAAGATACGGGGCGGAAAACTCGTACCGCGCAAAATACCGCTCTAAACGAAATGGTTTAAGTTTCATTT